>JAGCZK010000003.1 GCA_017960065.1 Paludibacteraceae bacterium | reverse complement strand
GTGGGTGGACCAGATGGAGGAAGGTAAATCCATTACGATTACCGACCCCAACATGACCCGTTTTATTATGACCGTCGACGATGCTGTCGATTTGGTGTTATACGCCTTTACCAACGGCCATAACGGCGACCTGTTTGTACAAAAGGCGCCGGCGGCAACGCTCGTAACCCTGGCCGAGGCCCTGAAACAGACCTACCGGCAGGTAAAACCCGAATACGGCGACACCGAAGTGAAGATAATCGGCACCCGTCATGGCGAAAAGCTGTACGAAACGCTCGTCACCCGCGAAGAGATGGTTCGCGCCATCGATATGGGCAACTACTACCGCATTCCTTGCGACACGCGCGATTTGAACTACGACAAGTTCTTTACCAAAGGCAACTTCGACGTGGCGATAATCGAAGACTACCACAGCCACAACACGCGTCGTTTGGGAGTGGAGGAGATGAAGGAACTCCTGTTGAAATTGCGCTTTATCCGCGAGGATTTGGGCTTGGAACAGAAAACGAAAGTAAAGGAAATCCGCAGTGAGTAAACGTAAGCGACTTCTGATCTTGGGTGCGGCCGGAATGGCCGGTCACATGGCCAGCATTTACCTGAAAGAAACTGGTAAATACGACATCGCCACGGTGTGCCATTCGCTGATGCCCGACGCCGGCAGCTACAAACTGGACGTGTACGACACCGCCAGCCTGGAGCAAATCATCCGAAAGAAAAATCCGGATGTGGTGATCAACTGCATCGGGGTGCTGATTAAAGGGTCGAAGTCGAATCCGGCGAATGCCATTTATGTAAACGCCTATTTCCCGCATAAGCTGTCCGAAATCCTGCACGCGCAGAACCCCGACGGCAAGGTGATTCACATCAGCACCGACTGTGTGTTTTCGGGAAACGAAGGCGGATACAAGGACTCGGACTGCAAAAACGCCCTCGACACCTACGGGATGACCAAAAACCTGGGCGAACTGCTGAATGGGCGAGACCTGACCCTGCGCACGTCGATTATCGGGCCCGAACTGAAAAAGCAGGGCGAGGGGTTGATGCACTGGGTCTTCGGCCAACAGGCGGCCGGCGAGCTCAACGGATGGCGCAAGTCGCTTTGGGGAGGCATTACGACGCTCGAGCTGGCCAAAGTGTTGGATGCGGTCATCGCGTCGGATTTGACGGGATTGTACCAGGTGTCGAACAACGAAGCGGTCAGCAAGTACGATTTGGTGTCGATGATCGTTAGCGAGTTCGGCCTGCCGATAAAAGTGAACGCGGTGGACGGAACGGTCTGCGACAAATCGATTTTCAATTCGGTTCGCGACGGCTTTTCGTACCGGGTACCAGGCTATCACGAAATGATTTCGCAGTTGCATGCGTTCATGAAATCGCATCAATCGTTGTACACGCAGTATCTTGGAGAATAACATGAATAAAACAGGAAAACTCAAGGTCATGATTGTCATGGGCACGCGCCCTGAAATCATCAAGCTTTCGGCTGTCATCAAAAAGTGTGACCAATACTTCGATCTGCAGCTTGTCCATACCGGTCAGAACTATGACTATGAGTTGAACAAGGTCTTTTTTGAGGATTTGCAGCTTCGCGAACCGGATTTCTATTTGAATGTGGTGGGCGAAAACTTGGGCCAGACCATGGGAAATGTGATTTCCAAGTCGTACGAGCTGTTTGCCGCGCAGCGGCCGGACGCCGTTCTGGTCTTGGGTGACACCAACTCCTGCCTTTGCGTGATTTCGGCCAAACGCCTCAAAATCCCGGTGTTCCACATGGAAGCCGGCAACCGCTGCAAAGACGAAAACCTGCCCGAAGAAGTGATCCGCCGGATTGTGGATGTGACCAGCGACATCAACCTGTGCTATTCCGAAAACGCCCGGAAATACATTCTGGACAGTGGCGTAAAGCCCGAATACACCTATGTGACCGGCTCGCCGATGGCCGAAGTGCTGGACAGTTGTGCCGACCAGATTGCGTCGAGCCGCATTTTGGAAAAACTCCACCTGCAGCCCGGCAAATACATCCTGCTTTCGGCGCACCGCGAGGAAAACATCGACATCGAAGCGAACTTTATGGCCCTGATGAATGCGGTCAATGCGATGGCGAAAACCTACGACATGCCGATATTGTATTCGTGCCATCCGCGTTCGCGAAAGATGATCGAAAAGCGAGGCTTTCGGTTTGATGAGCGCGTCATCCAACACCAGCCCCTGGGCTTTTTCGACTACAACCACCTGCAGCAGCATGCCTTCTGCGTGGTGTCCGACAGCGGAACCATCCCCGAAGAGGCCGCTTATTTCAGGTTTCCCGCCGTGTCGGTCCGCACGAGTACCGAACGCCCGGAAGCGATGGAAAAAGGGGTGTTTGTGGTGGGGAGCATTACCGAAGAGCAGGTGCTGCAGGCCGTGGATTTGGCGGTGAGCATGCACCACAACGGCGACAACGGCCAGACGGTGCCGGCATACGCCGATACGAACGTTTCGACAAAAGTGGTGAAGATCATTCAAAGCTATGTCGGAATTGTCAACAAGATGATTTGGCGAAAAGCGTAAGGTATGAAAGTCTGCATCTTCACCAACCATTTCTATCCGGAAGACTTCAAGGTCAACGATGTGGCCTTCGAACTGGTCAGAAGGGGAATGGACGTCACTGTTTTGACGGCGGTGCCGGATTACCCGAAAGGAAGGTTTTTCGACGGGTATTCGCTCACCAAACGTCGCAGGGAAGAGGTGAACGGGGTGCATGTGATTCGGATTCCGATCATTCCCCGAGGCCGGGGAGGAGCCTTCCGGCTGGTGCTGAACTATTTGTCGTATTATTTCTGCCTGCGGGTGTTTACGTTCTTTCACTCGTTCAGGCACAAATATGACCGGGTTTTCGTACACCTGACCTCGCCGTTTTTTGTGGGGGTGTGCGCCAAAAAGATGGCCCGGCGCCAGCGGATACCGATGATTTTCTGGACGCTGGATTTGTGGCCGGAGTCGCTGATGTCGGCGGGAGGAGTTTCCAATCCGCTGATTATCAAGCCTCAGATACGAATGGTCCGGAAAGTGTATGAGCAATGCGCTCAAATTCTGATCGGCTCAAAAGGCTTTGAGAAATCGATTTGTGAGAAAGGCGATTTCAAGGACAAACTGGTCTATTTCCCGAATTGGGCGGAAGACATCAAGGACGCGGTGCCGGAGGATTTTGATATCCGCGCGATTCGGCCGTATGACGAAAAAGAGGCGTTTGTGATTCTGTTCGCAGGCAACCTAGGGGAGGCCCAAAACCTCGATGCGGTGATTGCTGCGGCCGATTGCCTGAAAGACTCGAAACAGATCAAGTTTGTGTTTGTCGGCGACGGGCGCCGAAAAGAGCATCTCGAGCGGATGGTCAGGGAAAAAGGCTTGTCCGACACGGTATATTTCACGGGGCGGTATCCGATCAACACCATGCCCGTGTTTATGCAACGGTCCGACGTGCTGTTGTTTTCGCTCAAGGATAAACCTTGCTTTAATTTGACCGTCCCATCGAAAGTGCAGTTTTACATGGCCCAAGGAAAACCCGTGCTGGCCATGATCAACGGCGACGGGGCCCAACTGATTCGCGAAGCCCGGTGCGGGTTGACCGTGTCGGCCGGCGATACCGAAGCCCTGGTGCAGGCCGTCAGGCGCATGGCGGCGATGGACCGCACCGGGCTCGAGGCCTTGGGAAATAACGGGAAGGAGTTCTATTTGAAGAACTTCAAGAAAGAATTAAGAATGAACCAACTTGTGGAATTGTTGGAAAACAACCCATCCGCAATTTTGCAAGATGATAACAGATAAACTATATCGGAAAATGATGAGCGGAAAGCTTCGTATATTCGTCCTATTGCCGTTGCTGCTGGCCGGCGCAGTGCAGGCCCATGCACAACTCGAGAGCAAGTACATCCGGAATCTGCCGCAGGTGGACAACCAGCGCTGGCATTTCGGTTTCATCCTCGGTATCGGTTTGGGCGACTTTACCACCTTGCCTTCGGAATGGACCGATGCCAACGGCAATAGCTATTATTCGGCCTCCAACGGCCTGATGCCGGCCTTTATGGTGGGCATGATCGCGGATTTGCGCCTGTGCGAATACCTCAACCTGCGTTGTACGCCTTACTTGACCTTGGGCGAACGCCGCCTCAACTATACCTGTTTCACGCCCCGGGGTGCCCAAATCGGCGACCCGACCCAGGTGTCGGTCAAACCGACGACGGTGGATGTGCCGTTTTACCTCAAGTACAGCGGCAAGCGCTACGGCAACGTGCGGCCCTACATTCTGGCTGGCGGCGGCCCGCAGTTCAACATCAACCTAAACCCCGAAGAACCGATCCTGCTCAACGTGTTTGACGTGCAAATCGGCTTTGGCGTGGGCCTGATGATTTACAACGAGTATTTCCGTTTCTGCCCTGAGCTGAAGTTCTGCTTCGGATTGCTCGACCAGCTCAACCGCAACCACCCCGAAATCGACGACACACCCTACGAGGTCTATACGCGTTCGCTCGACCGCCTGACCTCGCGGATGCTGGCCATTACCTTTAACTTTGAATAGGATTTTTGCCTGGGCAACCGTATGTGGCGGTGCCTATTTGACGGGCGATAGCCCGAGTTTTGCGGCGGTTTCGAGCATGAGTTGCCGGGCCGCTTCGTATTCGTTGGGGATTTTGCCGTCGAGAATGGCGTCTTTGATGACCGATTTGATCTGGCCGATTTCCTGACAGGGGGCCAACCCGAAGGTTTCCATGATTTCGTTGCCCGATACGGGTGGCTGGAAGTTGCGTACATGGTCTTTTTGCTCGATGTCCTTGAGCTTCTGGCGCACTTCCTGCAGGTTCTGCGTGTAGCGTTTCACTTTTTCCTCGTTGCGCGAGGTGATGTCGGCTTCGCACAGCAGCATCAGGTCTTCGATGTCGTCGCCCGCCTCAAACAGCAGCCGGCGCACGGCCGAGTCGGTGATTTCCTCTTCGACCAGGGCGATGGGGCGCATGTGCAGGTTGACAATCTTCTGCACATAGCGCATTTTTTCGTTGAGCGGAAATTTCATGCGCTTGAAAATGCCCGGAATCATCTTTTCACCGATAAAATTGTGGTTATGGAAAGTCCAGCCCGTCTTTTCGTCAAAGCGCTTGGTCGGAAATTTGCCGATGTCGTGAAACAGGGCGGCCCAGCGCAGCCACAGGTCGTCGCTTTTCTTGGCCACATTATCGACCACCTGCAGGGTGTGGACAAAAATGTCCTTGTGTCCTTTGCCGTTGCGGACATCGACCCCTTTGAGGCGGTGCAACTCGGGCAGGATCAACTCGAGCAGCTGCGCCTTGTCGAGCAGGTAAAAACCGATCGACGGAGTGGGCGAGGCCATGATTTTGTTCAATTCCTCGAGAATCCGCTCCGGCGACACGATGGCCAGCCGGTCACGATTTTTCGACAATGCCTCGAAGGTCCGTTCTTCAATATTAAACCTTAATTGCGTTGCGAAGCGTACACATCTTAATATACGAAGAGGGTCGTCGCAGAATGTTATCGAGGGGTCGAGCGGCGTGCGGATAATGCGGTATTCCAAGTCGCGGATGCCGCCGAACGGGTCTTGCAACTGGCCGAAACGGTCGCCGTTCAGGCAAAATGCCATGGCGTTGATCGTGAAGTCGCGGCGGTTCTGGTCGTCTTCGAGCGTCCCGTCTTCGACAATGGGTTTGCGCGAGTTGCGGTCGTACGATTCTTTGCGGGCGCCCACGATTTCGATTTCCAAATCCTTGTATTTGATCTGTGCGGTACCGAAGTTTTTGAATACCGACAGGTGGGCGCTTTTGCCCAGCTTGTTTTTGAGCGCCTTGGCCAGTTCGATGCCGCTGCCGATGACCACCACGTCGATGTCGTTGGAGGGGCGGTGGAGGTATTGGTCACGCACCCAGCCCCCAATGACATAGCAATCGAGCCCCATCTCATCGGCGGTCGATGAAATCAGATGGAATACCGGTGCCTGCAAACTGTCCTGCGTCATGAAATATTTCTTTGAAATTTCGGGGAACAAAGGTACAAAACTTTATAGGTATCTCACAAATAAATATTAACTTTGTAGGCTGAATAACCAGACGATCGTGACGGTGAAGAAATTAAACCTGATAAGCCTTTGGGCAGTCTTATGGCTGTCGGCGTGCTCTCCCAATCCCGAAGAGCAGGCCAACGCCTTGCTTTTGCAAGCGGATTCGTTGTACCAAACAGGGCGTTATGACAAGTCTAAAATACTGATAGACAGTTTGGAGCGTAATTATCGCCACCAGATAGACCAGCGTCGGCAGGCCCGCGTGCTGCTCGACCGCATCAAGGTCAAGGAAGAAACGCGCAATGCCCAATACCTCGACAGCCTCATTGAGCTGATGGAGCCCGAGGTTAATGAGCTGATGAAACAGTTTGTCCTGTCGAAAGACAGCGCATACGTCAAAGAAAAGATATACACGCACCGCAAGCAGACCGTGGGCTATTATCCGCACACCAACCTGACTGCGCAAGTGTATGAAAACGGCGACATCGACCTGATCAGTGTGTTTTGCGGCTACGCCCTCAATCACACGCAGGTGGAGGTGAAGATTGCCGATATGCATCTGGAGACCGGGGTATTGCCCGTCGGAAACGCCTACAACTATCAGTTTTCGGACGAAGGCGTGCGTTGGGAATACCTGACCTTTAAGGGTGCCGCACAAAACGGTTTGCTGGCCTTTATCGCCTCGACCGATGCCAAGGAGCGCGTGCGCGTGGTGCTGCATGGCGACAAAACGCACACGTACTACCTCGAGCCGACCGACCGTCAGGCGTTGACCGAAGCCTACCAGTTTGCCGGTAAGATGAAGGAGTTTTACAACATGAAGAAACAGAGCAGAAACGCTAAAGAAAAAACCCGGTATCTGCTTCAAAAATTAGATAGCCTATGAAAAAGTACTTGATTTTGGGTGCATGCCTGCTGATGTCGGCGTGCGCGTTTGGCCAAAAATTGGTGAACACGGCCGAGTTTAAGGAAATCATCTGGGATTTTGAAGCCAACCCCAATACGGTGGTTATGAAGTCGGACATTCCTGTCATTTTGGATTTTTATGCCGACTGGTGCAAACCCTGCAAAATGCTGACGCCCGAGCTGAAAGCGCTGTTGAAGGAATACGACGGCCGTCTGGTGGTGTACAAAATCAATGTGGACGAAGACCGCGAGTTGGCCAAACTCTTCCGTATCCAGTACCTGCCTACGCTGTATTTTATTGCCAAAGACGGGAAAACAACTTTTGTACAAGGCTTCCGGACCAAAGACGAATTGCGTCAGATCGTGGAGTCTTTCTTGATGAAATAAATCGTTACTTAATACAAATATGGACAAAAATACCCTCATCGGTTTTGCTTTAATTTTTTTAATTTTATTCGGATATTCGTGGTGGCAGCGGCCATCAAAGGAGCAAATAGAGCAGCAGCGTGCGTACAACGACTCATTGGCTGCCGTGGCGGCAGAGCAGGCGGCAGTGCGCGAAGCGGAGTACCAACTGGCGTTGGCGGCTACGGATTCGGCCAAGTCGGCCACGCGTGATCTGGGCGTGTTTACCGCCTTCCAAGCGGGTCAGGACACGACCTATCTGCTCGAAAACGATGAAATAGCGGTCACCATAGCCGCCAAGGGCGGTAGTGTGGTGTCGGTGCGGATGAAAGAGTTCACCACCTTCGACAAGCAGGAACTCGTGTTGTTCGACTCGTCCGATGCGTCGCTGGATTTGACCATGGTGACCAACAACAACCGCGTGGTGGGTACCTCCGATTTGTATTTTACGCCGCATTGGCTCAACGATTCGACCCTGTCGATGGAGTTGGAGCTCGAAAACGGCGGGTTGCTGGCCTTTGAGTACCGCTTGCCGCAAACGGGCTACAAGCTCGACTGGACCATCCGCACCGCCGGGCTGTACGAAATCCTGTCGCCGTACCTCGACCAGTTTGTCACCGAATGGAACCTCAACCTGCGTCAGCAAGAGCGGAGCAAGAAGTTTGAGGGCCGCTATTCGGGCTTGTATTACAAATACATCAACGACGATGTCGAGTACCTCAAAACCGAAAAGAACGACCGTCAGGAGATTTCGGGCCGCCTGAAGTGGATTGCCTGCAAGGACCAGTTCTTCTCGACCGTGCTGGTATCGGCCAATGGCTTCGAAAGCCCGGTACTCGAGTCGGAAGTGTCGAAGGAAGACCATTACCTCAAGAACTTCAAATCTGAGTTTTCGTTGGGCTACGACCCCCTCAAGGACACCGAAGTGGAAATGTCGTGGTATTTTCTGCCCAACCGCTACAGCCTGCTGAAATCGATTTCGGCCGAGGCGGGCGAGGATCAGGATTTGGCGTTCACCAATCTCATCAACTTGGGTTGGGCCATCTTTGGCTGGATCAACCGCTGGTTTATCATTCCTGTATTCGACTTCTTGAGCGAGCACATTTCCAATTACGGTATCATCATTTTGCTGTTGACGTTGATTGTGAAGCTGATCATCTTCCCCTTCACCTACAAGTCGTACATGTCGATGGCCAAAATGCGCGTGTTGCGCCCGATGATCGAGGAAATCAACGCCAAATATCCGGCCGAGAAGGCGATGGAGCGCCAGCAGGCAACGATGAACCTCTACAACCGTGCGGGCGTCAGTCCCATGGGCGGATGTCTGCCCATGTTGCTGCAGATGCCGGTCTTGTTCGCCCTCTTCATCTTCTTCCCGACGGCCTTTGAGTTGCGCGGCCAAAGTTTCCTGTGGGCGACCGACCTGTCGTCGTACGATTCCATTTTCAGCTGGACCACATACATTCCTATTATTTCGTCGTGGTACGGCAACCACATCAGCCTCTTCTGTCTGCTGATGACCATCACCAACATCTTCTCGACCTGGCTGACCAATTCGGCGCAGGCTTCGTCGCAGCAGATGCCTGGAATGAAGACGATGATGTACCTCATGCCCGTCATGTTCCTGTTCTTCTTTAACGAATACGCTTCGGGCTTGTGCTACTACTATTTCATCTCGTCGGTGATCACGGTCTTGCAGAACCTCATTTTCCAATGGAGCGTCAACGACGAAAAGATGTTGGAGCAGCTGAAGGAAAACATGAAGAAGCCCAAGAAGAAAAGCCGTTTCCAACAACGCCTCGAAGAGATGCAGAAACAGCAGCGCGAAATGCAGCGCCAGGCTTCCAAAGGAAAATAAGCCCCCGGGCTTGTCATTTTGTCAGTCCTTGCCGGCACTTTGTCTGCTGGCAAGGTTTTTGCTGTGATAAGGCGTAGAAATAAACAAAACTGCGATAAACCTGTTAATCATGAAGAATAAAGAGGAAAACGAAGCGCAAAACGAGGCTTCAAAAGAAGAGACGAACGCCCAGCCGACGGCCGGCGAAACGACGGAGGAAACTCCGGTGGAGGAGCCCCTGACCGAGGATTCGGTGCTCGACGAAATGATTGAGAAGTACAACAAGCTCAACGACTCGCATTTGCGCCTGATGGCCGATTTCGAAAACTACAAGAAGAAAACCGGCAAGGAAAAATCGGACTTGATCAAGTATGGCGGTGAAACGATTTTCATTAACATGCTGCCGATTATTGACGATTTCGAACGCGCGATGGCCCACATGCCCGAAGGCGACGACCCCGTCAAGGAAGGCGTCCGGCTGATTTATTCCAAATTCCTGAAATTCCTGGAGCAGAACGGCGTCAAGCCCATCGAAACCCAGGATGCGGTGTTTGACACCGATTTTCACGAAGCGGTGACCATGTTCCCGGCAGCAGACGAGTCGCAAAAAGGCAAAATCATCGACTGTACACAAAAGGGATACCTGTTCCACGACAAGGTGATCCGTTTTGCCAAAGTGGTTGTAGCACAATAATATGGAAAAGAGAGATTACTACGAAGTGCTTGGAGTGGCCAAAACGGCCACCGACGATGAGATCAAAAAAGCTTATCGTAAGAAAGCCATCCAATACCACCCAGACAAGAACCCCGGCGACAAGGAAGCCGAGGAGAAGTTCAAGGAGGCGGCAGAGGCGTATGACGTGCTCAGCGACCCGCAAAAGCGCCAGCGTTACGACCAGTTTGGCCACGCCGGTGTCGGCGGAGCGGGGGGTGCCGGCGGCTTCGGTGGCTTTGGCGGCGGATTCTCCATGGACGATATCTTTGAGCAGTTTGGCGATGTGTTTGGCGGCCATTTCGGCGGTTTCGGATCTTCGTCGCGCCGGTCGGTCAACAAAGGCTCCAACCTGCGTGTCAAGGTGCGTCTGACCCTCGAAGAGGTGGCCACCGGTGTCGAAAAGAAACTCAAGCTCAAACGTCAGGTGCCTTGCTCGCATTGCAACGGCACGGGGGCCGAAAATCCCAGCGACATGCAGACCTGTGCCACCTGTCATGGTACAGGACGTGTTGTACGTACGGTTTCGTCGCTGTTCGGACAAATGCAGACCCAAACGACCTGTCCGGCTTGTGGCGGCGAAGGCAAAACCATCACCAAAAAGTGCAGCCACTGCAACGGCGAAGGTACGGTGGTGGCCGAAGAGGTGGTGTCCGTCAAAATTCCAGCCGGCGTGCAGCAGGGCATGCAGCTGTCGATGTCGGGCAAAGGCAACGCCGCCCGTCGCGGAGGTGTCAGCGGCGACCTCTACATTCTGATTGAAGAAGAGAAACATCCCGAGTTGATTCGTGATGACGATGACCTGATCTATCAGCTGCTCTTGCCGCTTCCGACGGCTTTGTTGGGCGGTTCGGTCGAAATCCCGACCATCGGCGGCAAGGTCAAAATCAATATCGAAGCCGGTACGCAGCCCGGCAAGGTGCTGCGTCTGCGCGGCAAGGGATTGCCCCGGCTCAACAGCTACGGAACAGGCGATTTGCTCGTCTATATCGGCGTGTTCATCCCGTCGAAACTGTCGAAAGACGACAAGGCCGTATTCGAAAAACTCAAGGATTCGGCAGCGTTCAATCCGAGTAAATCTGACAAAGAAGCCTATTTCAAATGAATGTAGCGGCACTGGTTTCGGGAGGCGTTGACAGTTCGGTGGTGGTGCACCAGCTCAAAGAGCAGGGAATCGACCCCACCTTGTTCTACATCCGTATCGGCATGGAGGACGAGAACGGCTATATGGGCTGCAGTGCCGAAGAAGACATCGAAATCGCCTCGTTCATTGCCAGCAAGTACGGCCTCAAACTCGAGGTGGTGTCGCTTCAGCAGGAGTATTGGGACCAAGTGGTCAGCTATACCATCGATGCCGTCCGCAAGGGTCTCACGCCCAATCCCGATGTCATGTGCAACCGCCTGATCAAGTTCGGCAGTTTTATCGACAAGTACGGCGACGACTTCGACCAGGTGGCTACCGGCCATTATGCGCAGCATTTTGTTGAAAGCGGCAAGCATTGGCTGGGCACCTCGCCCGATCCGGTCAAGGACCAGACCGATTTTCTCGCCCAGATCACCTACAAGCAGTTGTCCAAAATCGTTTTCCCCATCGGTCACCTCTACAAGCATGAGGTGCGGGCCATCGCCGACCAGGCGCAACTGCCGAGTGCCAAGCGCAAGGACAGCCAGGGCATCTGCTTTTTGGGAAAAATCAACTACAACGACTTTATCAAGCGTTTCTTGGGTACCCAAGAAGGCAAAATCGTCGAACTGGAAACCGGCAAGATCTTAGGCAAGCACCAAGGCTTCTGGTTTCACACCATCGGCCAACGCAAGGGCCTCGGGCTCAGTGGCGGGCCGTGGTACGTAACCAAAAAGGATCCGGCCGAAAATGTGGTGTATGTGTCGCAAGGCTTTGATGTGGAGGCCCAATATGGCAAAGAAATTCCGTTGGACGACATTCACTGGATCAGTGGCGAGCCGTTTGACGCATTTCCCGCCGAAGGCCTGGAACTGGCCTTCAAGATCCGCCATACCCCCGAGTTTACGCGCGGCCGTCTGTATCGCGAGCAGCAGGGCTGGCGAGTCATCTCCGAAAACAAGATACAGGGAATCGCCCCAGGCCAGTACGGAGTCTTGTACGACACCGACCACCGGATCTGCTACGGCAGTGGGGTGATACGGATATAAAAAAAGAGCGGAACCGCTTAAGTTCCGCTCTTTTTTTATGGTGCGCAAAAGCTTAGTGCTTGTTGATGATTTCCATGCCTTTGCGGATGGCCGCTTCGTTTTGCGGAAGCAGGTGGTGGTGACGCTCGGGCAGCGATTTCTTCAAGCCCAGCATGACGTATTCGAGATCCACAATCGGACAAATCTTGAGCAAACCGCCCAAAATAATCATGTTAAACGATTTGTGCGCATTCATGGCCAGGGCCGTGTCCATGGCATTGATGCAGTAGATGTCGATGTCGGTGCGGGTGGGGGCTTTTACGATGCCGTAGGGATCGTAAATGAGTTTGCCACCGGGTTTTACCTTGCTTTCGAATTTTTCGAGCGATTGTTGGTTGAGGATTATGGCGGTGTCGTAGCTGTTCAAAATCGGCGAGCTGATTTTTTCGTCGCTGATGATGACCGTTACATTGGCCGTACCGCCGCGTTGTTCGGGACCGTAGGCGGGCAGCCAGGTCACTTCTTTTCCTTGCATCAATCCCGAATAGGCCAGGATTTTACCCATAGAAAGCACGCCTTGACCTCCAAAGCCTGCGATGATAATTTCTTCTTTCATAACCTGATAGGATTAAATGTTTTTCAAATCGCCGATGGGGTAGGCCTTAAACATGTTTTCGACCATCCAGTCGTTGGCGTCCTTGGGCGACATCTTCCAACCCGAGTTGCAGGTCGAAACGATTTCGACGAACGAAGCGCCTTTTTTCTCGGGGGCCAGGGTGTTTTCAAACGCCTTGCGGATGGCGGCTTTGGCCTTGCGCACGGCAGCGGCGGTGTGCACACTCTGACGGGTCACATAGCGGGTGCCTTCGAGTTGGGCCACCAAATTGCCGATGGGCAGGTGATAGCCGTTGAGCACCACGTCGCGGCCGT
>JAGCZK010000173.1 GCA_017960065.1 Paludibacteraceae bacterium | reverse complement strand
GAGCCGCGCCCGCAGCGCCGCCGATGTCAAACGCATCCGCGAGGAACTGGCCGAAGGCCGCATCGACATCCTCATCGGCACCCACAAATTGCTCGGTAAAGACATTAAATTCAAGGACTTGGGGCTTCTCATCATCGACGAGGAACAGAAATTCGGGGTCAGTGCCAAAGAAAAGTTGAAACAACTGCGGGTCAACGTCGATACCCTGACCCTGACGGCCACCCCCATTCCGCGCACGCTGCAGTTCTCGCTGATGGGCGCACGCGACTTGTCGGTCATCGCCACCCCGCCCCCCAACCGCTACCCGGTCCAAACCGAGCTGATCGGGCTCGACGGCGACGTCATCAAGGAGGCCATCGAATACGAACTGAGCCGCGGCGGACAGGTGTTTTTTGTCAACAACCGCATCAGCAACCTGCCCGAATTGGAACAATACCTGCACAAGCTGGTTCCCAAGGCGCAGATTGCCGTGGGGCACGGCCAGATGGACAGCGACAAACTCGAGGAGCTGATCCTCAACTTCATCAACGGCGAATACGACATCCTGCTGGCCACCTCCATCATCGAATCGGGCATCGACATTCCGAATGTCAACACCATGTTTATCAACAACGCCCAGAATTTCGGCCTCAGCGACCTGCACCAGTTGCGCGGGCGGGTGGGCCGCACCAACAAGAAGGCGTTCTGCTACCTGATCACGCCTCCCCTGGCGTCGCTCCCCAACGACTCGCGCCGGCGGCTGCAGGCCATCGAAAACTTTTCGGAACTGGGCAGCGGCATCCACATTGCCATGCAGGACCTCGACATCCGCGGGGCCGGCAACATTCTGGGAGGGGAACAGAGCGGGTTCATTTCGGACTTGGGCTACGAAACTTACCACCGGATATTGGACGAGGCGGTTCACGAGCTGCGCCACGAGGAATTTGCCGATTTGTTTGCCGAAGAAAACCGCGCCGAAGAGGCGCAACTGGCAAGCGACTGCCTGTTTGAGTCGGACCTCGAAATGCTGATTCCGGCCGACTATGTCGGGAGCGTGTCGGAGCGCATGGACCTGTACCGCCGCCTCGACGGCATCAAAAACGAAGAGCAGCTGCAAAAATTCCTGCAAGAGCTGACCGACCGTTTCGGTCCGATTCCGCCCATGGCCGAAGAGTTGGTGACCGTTGTCCGCCTGCGGTGGACCTGCATGCGCCTCGGCATCGAAAAACTGACCATCAAAAACAGCCGCATGACCGCCCAATTTTTGGGCAGCGGGCATGCCTCGTACTACCAGTCCGACACGTTCGGCCGAATCCTCAACCACTTCGCCGCCTACCGCTCTGGCGCCAAATTCCGGATGGCAGGCGAAAAACAGGTGCTGGTGGTGGACCAGATCACGACGGTCCGCCAGGCCTATCAGCTGCTACAAGAGGTGGAGAAACCCGCTTGACGCAACCAGTGCATTTGCATCTGGGCAACGGGCACAAAAAAACCGTATCGCCATTTATGATCCAAACTCGAAAATAGTAGGATTTGAGGCCCCGGCTATCTTTGTAATCCGTCCAAAAGACCCGAAGGTCAATAACGGCACGCCATTGAAACGCCGAAGTTGCTCGGTTTTGAATTAATTGTTAAGTTTCCCAAAATGTGCGATACGGTAATACAAATATACAGCTTTTCGGCAAAATATCCAAGGCCCGCGGATTTTTTTTGACGAAGGATTAAAATATTAGGGCGGATAGGTGTTTTCGAGCAAAAAAAGCGTAACTTTGCGGCCGAAAAACATCCTTTCTATGCAGTGGCTTTTTGATCTGTTCACCAACGAGTCTATCGGTCGTACACTTTTAATTTATTCGTTCATCATCGTACTGGGCGTTTTGCTCGGAAAAGTCAAAATCAGCGGTGTCTCGCTGGGAGTCACGCTGGTGCTTTTCGTCGGGATTCTGGTCGGCCACTTCGGCTTCACCGTCAACCCGACCGTTCTCGGATTTATCAAGGAATTCGGATTGATTCTGTTCGTCTATTCCATCGGATTGCAAGTCGGCCCGGGCTTTTTCGCCTCGTTTAAGGAAGGGGGCATCAAGCTCAATCTGCTGGCCGTCGGGCTCATCCTGCTCAACCTGGCCACGGCCGTCCTTCTCTATTACCTGGTGGACGGCATCAACATGCCCATGATGACCGGCATTCTGTCGGGAGCCGTCACCAACACTCCGGGCTTGGGTGCGGCCGAAGAGGCGCTCCGGCAGATCGACTACGCCGGCGACCCCATCGGCCTGGGATATGCGGTGGCTTACCCGATGGGCGTCATCGGTATCATCGGCACCATGATCGGACTGCGTTACCTGGGACGCATCAAATTGGAAGAGGAAGAAAAGAAACTGACTGAAAAAGCCAGTGTCGAAACCGAAAAGCCCGAACGCCTGACGCTCAAAGTCACCAACCGGGCGCTCAACGGCAAAAGCATCGCCGAATGCCAGCAACTCATCAAACGCGAATTTGTGGTGTCGCGCATGTACTCCAACGACGAATTTGTCATTCCGTCGGCCCAAACGCTGATTCAAACCGGCGACACCCTGCTCATCATCGCATCGCTTGCCGATGTGCGCGCCATCGAGGCGATTATCGGCGAACCCGCCGAAATGGAATGGAAAGAAGACGAATCCAAAATGGTTTCGCGCCGCATCGTCATCACCCAAAACCGCATCAACGGCCGCACGCTGGGCTCGCTGCGCATGCGTAGCGATTTCGGCGTCAACATCACCCGTGTCAACCGTTCGGGCATCGACCTGCTGGCCACCCCCAACCTGGTGCTGCAAGTCGGCGACCGCGTCATGGTGGTCGGACCGATCGACGCCATTCGCAAGGCGGAGCAACTGCTGGGCAACACCCTCAAACGCCTCAACGAGCCGCATTTGATCACCATTTTCCTCGGCATCCTGCTGGGTATCATCGTGGGCAGCATTCCCATTTACTTTCCGGGCATGCCGATGCCGGCCAAATTGGGATTGGCAGGTGGCCCGCTGATTGTGGCCATCCTGATCGGAAGGTTTGGCGCACAGTTCAAGTTAGTGACCTATACGGCACAAAGTGCCAACCTGATGTTGCGCGAATTGGGAATCTGCCTGTTTTTGGCGAGTGTGGGCATTTCGGCCGGAGGACGTTTTGTCGAAACGGTATTGTCGGCCAACGGAGTGCTGTGGATGCTGTGCGGTCTGGCCATCACGCTGATTCCGGCCATCATCGTCTCGATTGTCGGCCGCCTGCTGCGCCTCAACTACTTCTCGCTCATCGGCCTCATTGCCGGCTGCACGACCAACCCGCCTGCCTTGGCCTACGCGGGTTCGATCAGCCAGACCGACGCTCCGGCGGTCACCTATTCAACCGTCTATCCGCTGAGCATGTTTTTGCGCATCATTTCGGCGCAAATCCTGATTCTGGTATTTGCCTGACCGGGATTTCGGGCGGGCTAAAAAAATTGCCTTAGAAGCGGTACTGGTAGAAAACGCCGAGTGCGTGGTTGTACATCCGTTCGTCGGAAACGACCACCCGGGCTCCTCCTTTTTTCACATCCACGTCTTTGTCGAAGGTGTGCTCAAACAAGTAGAAGAACTCGAACGTGCTATGGGCGTCGAGGCGCCACTCCACCCCTAAGCGGTATTGCATCTTGTCGATCCACGAGGGGCGCATCAACTGGCGGAAGGTTTTGCCGTAATTGGCATCGCCCGTACGCACCACCTGCAAGTCGGAGTCCATCATGTCGCGGACAAAGGCCGACTGGTTGAGCGGATTGTACATCTCGACCGAAGCAAAGGGCTTCACCGGTTTCGAAAAGAAGCTGTAGGTTACCTTGAAGCGGCTGCGGAGCACCATCTTCGGATTGGCCTTTTCGAGTTGGCCTATCGCATCCAAATCGGTCCGGAAGGTGGCCTGGTACTGCTCGCGCAAGCTGAAATTCCAACGCATGTACTTGTACGAGCCGGTAACATTGGCCAGCGCCCGGTGGCGCATCTGCCAAAAGTTCACGTAATCGGTCGATTTCTTGCCGTCCTTGTAGAGCAGCTGAAACTCATAGCCTGCCCCAAAACGGATGTTCGGATGCACCTTGTACGAAATTTCAAACGCCGTGTAAGAGGCGTCGAAGGTCATGAAATTATTGCGCACGCGCACCTCTTCCGCCAAGTCGAGCTGCAAATGGCGCACGGGCGAGTATTGCAGGCTCACCCCGGTACGCAACCCCACCTGCGAAACCGACGACTCTTCCGAACGGATATCGGCCACTTCGTCTGCCGACGCCGCCCACAGGGCCGACGCTGGCAGCAGCGCCAGCAACACCAGACAAAAACGTTTCATCAGTTCACGTAATTTTTCGCTTTCACCAGTTCGCCAATGGTTTCGGTTTCGCCGGGTTTCAAAATATAGGTTACCTTAATGAAAGCGGCGTCGCGCAAAAAGTCGATGTGGCCGATTTCAATGCTGTCCACTTCAATGCCGGTACGTTTTTCGATATCGGCAATCAGTTCCTGGCGTTTCTCGGGGACAATCATGTCGATGCGGTCGTACAAAATCAGTTTCGTCGCCTTCGACTTGCCCACTTTCACGTATTCGACCGCTGCAATCAGCGCAATGAACAACAAATTGGCAAAGACCAGTTCGACAAAGGACACCACCATGGCCAACCCGTTGATGACCGCCATGCCGGTAATGACAAACAGATAGGTCATTTCGCGGATAGGAACGGTTTCGGTACGGTACCGGATCATGCCAAAGATAGCGAACAGACCCAAGGTCAGACCGATTTGCATGTTCACGTTTTTCATCAGGCAGATGAGCAGGAACATGGTGGTGTTGAAAATCAGGAATGTCGCCAGATAATCGTGGCGGCGGCTCTTACGGTAGTAAAAGAAATACACCACAATCCAGCACACCAGCAGGTTGAAGCCGAAACGCAACGAAAGCTGGGCAATGTCGGCCGGCGTGGAGACCGGGTCGTACAGCGGCACCTCCAACAACTTGACTGCGCTGGACTCTTGCGCACCCGTGCCGTACTGGCGGGCAATTTCGGGGTTAAAGGACTCTTCGTCGGACAACGCCGGCGCGATATTCGCGCTACATGCCGTCAGCAAAAGGGAGAGGGCCAGCGTAAAGAACAGGGAAAGAACTTTCGTTTTCATTGGCTTAATTTGTTTATGCGTTGAATTTTTGGTTTGAAGCGGTTATGTTTCACCTGAGGATTCGTCATGGCCGTACCGATGCAGTACTTGCTCATGCTGAAGGGGTGCACGCTCATGTCGAGCAGGATGTTGCGCATCTTCGACGACAACAGGCCGTTTTGTTTGAGTTCGATGATGAGCACCGGCCCCAGTTCGGCCTTGTTTCCGTTTTGGACATTGACAAAACGCAGGTTCATGTCAATGGTCAGCCGCTCGGTCTTCTCCTTGTCAACCAAGGTGATGCGGTTGAATATCGTATGCAGCTGGGGCAACAGTTCATCGGGCATATACGACACTTGGGTCTTCAAGAAATCGAGCGCCTCACCGTCGGAATAAAAGTCTTCGAACTCGCTCACGGGGATTTTGATGCGCTTCTTTTTGGTGCGGCCCTTGTTGTTTTTGTGCTTCACCTCGAGAAAGGTCAGGTCCGAATCGACATACAGCCGGGTACGCACCTTGTTGCGCTGCAGTTTTTTGGCATGGTGCTTGGTGTACATGTCGAGCGAAGCCGTATCGAAATACAGCGAGTCGTACGAAGCAATGGGCGAGCCGGCAATCACCTGCACCCGGTAGGCGGCACTGGCGCGCTCCAGCAGTTCGGGCAGCAACGATTCGGGCACCAAAAACTTGGTATCCACGCGGTTCATCAGTTTCACCGCGCTCATTTCCTCCAGTCCTATGGTGTCAAAATGCCCCCAAACCGGCCACTGCAACAACGACGACAAAGCTATCATTTCGCTTCCTCGAAGATATATTCAAAGTTTTTGATGGAATACAATTTGCCGCTGGGCATGTAGTTGTATTGGGTTTTGCGGGTCCCGTCGGGGTTGTACTTGTACAAACGCACGCGGAAAAGCTTGTTCCGTCCGTCGTACACCTCCTCCTTGGTCACCTTTCCGTGCGAAGGATCCTCGTAAAAGAACAGCACCCGTTGCGACATGCCGTAGGTGGAATACTCGATTTCCTCGATTTTGCGCCCCTGGTCATCGTAGCGGGTAATGTGGTCGAGCCAGCCGTTATTGCCTTTGGCGTCTTTGTTCCATTCCTTGACCACCAGATTCTTGTGACGCTCACGTTTGGCGATGGTTTCGGGCGAAAGTTGGGCGTAGGCCGACATCCCTCCGGCCACCAGCAGGCATGCTACCATTAAAAGATTCTTCATACGCATTTTTTTGTTTGGACAAAGATAACAATAAAAAGTTAAAAAAGAAAGTCCTGAAAACGCACTAAAAAAAAGGGAGACTCACTCTCGCCAGAGCTGTCTCCCTTTTCACACACATGAAAAGTTGATTCTAATTATTTTCTACGCCTGATTGACAAGCGGTTGAATCCTACTTCTTGAGCAATTTACGCTCGATGGCGGCTCCATCGGCGGTGCGGACACGCACCACATAGAAGCCCTTGGCCAATGCGGCCACCGGCACTTCGGCCTGCTGGCCATCGACTTGCTGCGAAAGCACTTTGCGGCCGTCAGCGGCAAACAATTCGACTTGCACGAGCGCCTGGTCGGCCACCACAAACACCTTGTCGGTTGCCGGGTTGGGATACAAGAGGCAGTTTCCGGCAGTTGCCCCAACTTCGTCCACCTCCGAAGGAACGCAGCCCTTTGGACGGATATCGATGTCCGAAACGGTTACCGTCGCCTGATTGGGGTTGCCACCCAAACCGAATACCAGGAAGGCGTCGTTCATCGTGGCGGCAGGCGTAAACTCGCCCGAAATCACCTGATCGTTGTTGGCCACCAGGTTGAAGTTTTCGGTAAAGAGCGCCGTGTTCTCCACCGCCTGCGAACAAAGTTTTACCAACGAAGCGATCGTGTGGGTGTTGTTGGAACGCACTCGCAACGTATAGGTGTAGGTCGTTCCGGCATTGAACACGCGGTTGGAACCGTTGAGCTTGAGCTGTGCGCGCCACAATTCGCCATCGGTGGCATTGTAGGTGTAGGTCACCACGTTGTTGTTGACCGAAGCGTTGCCGGTACCGGTATTCCAGTTGCCATACTGTCCTTGCCAACTCTCTGTAACCGACGTCGTGGCAAAAGTGTTGCACTCGCCCGGTTGCGGATCGGGGTCCGGGTCCGGATCAGGATCGGGATCCGGGTCGGGATCGGGGTCCGGATTGCTGTTGGGGTCGCAGTCCTTCATTTGCAGCACGACGTTGGTAATCGTGTAGGTCGTGTTGGCCTGGCCGTTGGAAATTGCCAGGTTCAAATCGGGCATCGGAATATCCGCATTCGCCCGTGCCTCAAACGAGAAGTTCACCGGCGTGTTGGCCTGCAGGTTCAGCGTGTTGTTCGTGAACATCTTCACATCGGTGTCGCCACGCTTTTCGATGCACAACGTCACGTTGGCCGCCTTGGTGGCACGGATCGTACCCGAGAAGGTATAGGTCTTACCCGCCTGGACACCCGCATCGACACCCGACCAGATGGCCCACAAATTGGGATAAGTGGTGTTGCCCACCGCACAAGTGGCGGTCGTGCCGTTGTACGAGGTGATGCCGCCATCCTGGCCGTCGCAAGCCCAGTTGGCATCACAACCCGTGTAACGCGCTCTGGAATAAGCGACAAAATTGTTGGCGCATTCGTCGATGTCACCAACGACCGACCACGACACCTTCTGCCAGTTGCCCCAATAGCCGTCGGCATTGCAGGCACGGGCATAAATGGTGTGATAGCTGCCAGTGGGGGTAAAGGTATAGGTAAAGGGAGCGGTAGTAGAGGTGGCAGCTACTGGGACGATGTCTTTGATGTATTCGATTTTAGCGATGGCGCCACCACTCTGGAGGGTCGGCGTAACCGTTACAGAACCATTGGTGTTGGTCTTGGCTTTCAGGGTGATCGTCGGCGGATTGGAACTGTTGAGTTTGTAGCAGCGCACCCAGTCGATTTCGGTGGTACACGTCCATTGGTTAGGATTGTTGCCGGTGGTGATGTCACCGCCGTAGGTCTGCGCTCCGCCGACACCTGCACTCAAAATGATATAGAAAGGATTTTCGAAAGTACGCCAATAATTGTCGTAAGCCTGCGTGGCATAGTTCCAACCGGTCGTCACCTTCACCTTATTGTTCAGTTTTTCGAAATCACCGCACCACGACTCGTAGTCAATGCGGAAAACATGGTACACATCCTGATCGACATAGAATTCGATGCGGTTGCTGTACCAGTTGATGCCGTAGGTATGCCAGTTCGCACCCAGCAAGTTCGTCTTGGATTGGTTCATATTGGCACGCGTGTTACAACCGTCACGTCCAGCGGAATTATATTCGATCGAGCGGTCAACAGAGTCGTACACGTTACTTGCCTGGGCATGCTGACCGTTACCGGCCCACTGGTTGTTGTTCCAACCCCAGCAATAGTGCACCGAACCCAGGTTGTAGCGCGGGTACATGCCGTTGTATTCGAAAATGTCAATTTCTCCGCCTTGGGGCCATGCCAACGTCGCATAACCGGCAGGCAGGCCGTTCGGCATCATCCAGAAGGCGAAACCACGTCCGTTTTCGGTCATATTCTCCGTACGGATACGGGCTTCTATTTTTCCGTAAAGGAAACTTTTCTTATTCTGCGAATTGATACGGCCCGAAGTGTACTCCGGATTTTTGGTGTTGTCACGACGGGTACGGATTTTCAGCGTACCGTTGCTTACCTCCACGTTTTCGCGATTACGGGTGGCATAGTCGCGTTGGCCGGTTCCCCAACCGCCGCCTCCGGTTTCAAAACTCCAGGCATCCATATCCAGACCGGTCGTCGGGTCTGCATTGGCGTAGCCACCATTAAACTCATCGGACCAAACCAGCGTGTAGCCGTCATATTGGGCATACATGCCGGTCGAGATGGCCGAAAAGGCCGCCAGACAAAGCCAATTGATCAAGTGTTTCTTCATGGTAGTATATTATTAGGTATTTGATTTGGGTTCACAGATGATTCCACTGCGAAGATACGGAGATTTGATTCAGAAGATTCATCATTCCCTCACTTGAGTTTTCACAACGTTACTTCATGAATCCGTAAAAAATTACGGCGCGCATTCAGCGAAAACCCAAAAATCACCACGAGAAGACACTGTAGGGCATAAAACAAACAAAGGGGCTTTGCAGCCCCTTTGTCGAAGTTTCACTTAACTTCAGTTGTCAAAAACAATGCGGTTCGAATCAAAGAACCACCTTGACCACTTGCTTGGTACCATCGGCAAACTGAACGAGCACGAGATATACACCCCGGCGGCCAATCGTACTGAAGAGGTATTCTCCTGCGGCAGCGGTAGCCGTATCCGTCAGACGACCGGCCATGTCGTACAAGGTGGCGGCAGTTACCGTCTGACCCGACACATGGAGCAGGTCGGCGCTGCGGTAGCAGCAGAATTCGGCATCGGCCTGTTCGGCCACTTGGGTATTCAACTCAACTTGTACCGCCAGTTCGACACGCAAGTTGCCTACCGAGGCTGAGATGAGTTGGTTACCGGCTTCCGAAGGCAGGTATTCGCCATAGGCGTTAATCGAGCCACCCGTTGCCGCCCAGATAATCTGCTGATTGTTCAGCGTATTGCCGTTCTTGTCTTTTACCACCACTTCGTATTGGTAGGTACGACGCGTTTTCAACTGGGTCACCGGATTCACAAACTGAATCGAATAAGGCTGACCGGCCGGCAATTCAACACCATACAGGCGCAACTCATAGATCGAGTAGCCCCAATCGGTGGTACGGTGCTTGCCGTAAACGCGGACATAACGTCCTACGCCACCCAGCACTTCGGTATCCACCCGGTTGGCCTGAGCAGGCTTATCGGTCACTTCGAGAATCGAAACCCAATTGGTGCCATCGTTCGACACTTGGATATCGTAATCTTTGGCCGAAGCGGTCTCCCAAAGGATTTCCATCGAGGTCAGCTGATAAACTCCCTGCAAATCGACATACAGCCATTGCGGGTCGCTGAAGGCACTTTCCCAACGCGAGCCCGGGTTGCCATCAACCGCCAGAGCGGCATTGCCCGACGAAGAATAAGCAGGCTTGTTGAGCGCCAGGTTGTTGACCAATGCACCGATTACCTGAATCGAGCAGGTGCCGGTAACCCCGTTGGCACTGGCCTGAATGGTGGCAGTACCCTGATTGGCCGAGCGGAAGACGCCATTGTTGACAGTGCCCAAATTGGTAGTCCAGTTAAGATTGGCATCCATTTGGTTGCCATACTGGTCAAAGACGTAGGCGGCTATGGCAACGTCGGTGTTTTGCGAAGCCAGCGAAGTGGCCGGTACCAGCACAATGCTGCTCAAACGCTGGGCCTCCTTTACTTGGATTTCACAGCCGTTGCTTACCTGATTGTTGAAATCGGAGCCCAATACCCAAGTACCCACTTCGGTCGGCGTGAACACGCCAAACGGACTGATCGTACCACCACCGTTGACATAGAAGGTGGGAAGCGGATTTTGCTTCATCTCGTGTCCATACTGGTCGATGACTTGCGATCTCAATTGTACCGGCGATCCCAAATAGAAGGTATAGGGAGGCAGGATTTGCAGTTCGACCGGATAGGGAGCCTCTGCTTCGGAAGAACCATAAACCTCAATCTCGCGGATGCTGACACCCCAACCGGCATTGTAACGCTTATCGGCCGTTACGCGGATATAGCGGGCGGGAGTTTCCGCAATCTGCACATCTTCGTCGCCACCATGGCATTGAACCGTACGGAAGACTTCTTCCCAACGTTCTTCGTCCATCGACACTTCGATGTGATATTCGGTGGCGTAAGCTTCCTGCCAGAAGATCTTAATGTCATTGACATTATAGTAACCCTCGAGGTCGATAATAATGTACTCGCCATCGTTGAACATACTGCCCCAACGGCTGATATAGTCTCCGTCGTTCACATTCGAAGGCAAGGTTCCACCGCCTTCGTAACTGCTGCAGCTGGTTTTCTTGTTCAGGGCCAGGTTGATGTTGCCAAAGTTGGCCACCGTCACATCGGCCGTTGCCTGTTTGTTATTATAGCGGGCGGTAACCGTATAGTTGCCGTTGTTACCGGCGGTGAACACGTTGCCGTTGAGCGTGGAGCCTGCGCCTGTCAGCTGATAGGTGAAGGCATAGCCGCTGGCATCGATTTCGGTACCGAACTGATCATAGGCTTTTACCGTAAAGGTCTGTTGCTCTCCGCGAACCAGGAAGGCTACCGACGGTACCAGCTCAATGGTTTCGAGGCGAACGCTTTCTTCCACCAGGATGGTACGGGTCGAAGTGGCGCCGTTGGCCGTAGCCGATACCACCACTTCGCCAAATCCGTTGGGCGTCAGCAAGCCCGTATTCGAAATGGTGGCGTTGCCGGAAACCACATTCCATGTGATATTGGCATTCACCTGCTGGGCATTTTTGTTGTAGGCCTTGGCCGTCAACTGCAAAGTTTCGGATTCGAGCATCCGGTTGGTTTTGGGCGTAATGTCCAAACCAAGGATAGCGTCGTTGGGCAAGTTGCCTGCCACACCAAACACTTCGAGCTCATACATCGAAATACCATAGTTCGTTGCACGTTCCACACCATAAATACGGACGTAACGGCCATTTTGACCGATATTCGTCAGCACATAGCCGTTGGTACCGGATTCGAGTTTGACGGTATTCCAGTTGGTTGCATCGTCAGACAGCTGGATCTGGTACTGCGAAGCGAATGCCGCCTCCCATTTAATGCCAACACTCGATATGAAGCTATTGACACCCAAATCCACATACAGCCATTCGCCGTCTCGGGCGAGACTACTCCAGCGCGACGTATTGGAGCCGTCGGTGGCATTCGCCGCCCCCGTTCCGCCGTTTTCGGCCGACGAGGCGGTACACGTTTTATTGAGGGCAATGTTCGGATAAACCGGCAATACCAGCAGGTTGCGTTGGTATTGGTTGCCCGCCGCATTCACCTGAACCGTATAGGTTCCGATATTGGTGGCCGCAAACACCGAATCGTGGGCGACAGCGGCTCCACCGTAGTTAATGGTCCAGGTGCGGTCGGCCACAAACGGATCGCCGTACTGGTCCAAAAGCGAAACGGTGTAATTCATTTCGGTGCCCACTTCGACCGATTCAACCGAAGGAAGCAACTCGGCCGACGTCAGCACCGGCGCATTGTTGACCCGTACGGTCACCGAACCGCTCTTGCCGCCGGAAGTGGCCGTAATGGTCGCGTTTCCGTTGGCATTGGGCGCCGTAAACATACCGGCATTGTTCACCGTACCGGCCGTGGTGTTCCAGGCAATCATCACATTGTTCATGGTCGCACCATACTGGTCGTAAGCAACCGCACGCATTTGCGCCTGAGCGCCACGAGCCACGGTCGTGGCCGGCGAAGTGACCTGAATGGAAGTCAGCACCGGAGCGTCGGAATAAACGGTCAGTTTGTTGGCGGGCGCTTTGAAACGGACACGTTGGGCAGCCCCCTCATAGAAGGTTACCGTTTGTTCCTGGTCGGTCGGGTTATAGATGACATAATAATATTTGCCGTTTTTGGCGTAAGCCGTCGTCAGCGGTTGGTCGGCATGGATGTTCCATTGGATTTCGCCGTACGTACGGTGCATGTGGGTGATAAAATAGGTGATACCCCCCGTATCGGTGTTTTTCGCCAAGGCGAAATTGCCGTTCCACATCTGGTCGAAGATGGCGGCCGCGCCATCGGGGTCGAAAATCTGCATGTAGCTCAGGCAGACGTTGCCGATGCCGGATTCGCCGCCAAGACCTCCCTGCTCGGCCCAATCGCCCATGTCTTTGCCCTCCATCATGGTTTCGAAGTCCCAACGGGCAAAATCCAAATCCTCATAGAGGTATTTCAAAATCGGCGAAATCGGCAGCCACTGGATGGAGTGCATCCAAACGGGGTCGCCCGAGAACCAGGTCCACCAGCCCACACCCTGCGTGGTCAGGTTGGTGCTCCAAGGGGATTTGTATTTGGTATAGTCGATATTTTCGCGATCGCGGTCGAACCAGTATTCAGCCGTGGCGCGAGCCTCGAGCACATAGCCGAAGATGCCGGCGTCGCGCATGGCGTCGTTGCCCAAAGCGGCACCCAACAGCAGCATACCGCCCCAGCCCTGCATGGCTTCGGACGAAGATTCCTGACCGTTGCCCTGCCAACCGCCCATACCGCCGGCAAACGAGTGACCGCACCAGGGGTCGAGCGTCCGGAAGAACGGCAGATCGGCGCTGTCGTGTTCCCAGTTGGCGTAATCGCGGGCCACCAGGGTGATCATCGGACCATAGTCGCGCTTAAACTCTTCGTCGAACATGGCCAGCAAGGCCGACGAATAGGTATAGTAGCCATAGTGGAAGTGGTGGTCGTTGAAGGTGTCTGAATCGTAACTCGGATCAAATCCGACCATCGCTCCCCAACGGGGATAATAAGCGAAATACTTTTGGGTTTCGCCCGGCGTATAGGTCAGCCAGTCGATCAGCACCGCCTTCAACCGGTTTTTACACATTTCGAAGAGTTCGGTCTCGCCCATTTCGTGCGCAAAGCACATGTAATGGGCCATCTGGGTCAGGCCTTTGCCGCCCCAGTAGGTGTCGGCGCCAAAGGTTCCCTTCTTGGCGTAATCTTCAATCATCGACACCATCCGGGCACGGTTATACGGATTGGCCAAAGCCCCGTTGACTTCCGGCTGCGGATAGAACGGCAACACGCCGTTGTAGTCATAGTCAATCTCAAAAGCGTTACCCGCGGCCAGTTTCATGGTTCCGCGAGGGGTCAGGTAGGTTTGGGTTAAAAAGGAGAATTGACAGGTGGAATTTTTGTAGTGGTGAGGAATAAAGCCTTGCAGCACCTGCGTGTTGGCACCGCCCTTCAGGTTCTCGGCCGTCACATTCCAATAGGTTTTAAGTTTGCCTTCGGCCGGCACGTAGTTCCAGGAGACTTCGGTGTTGCGCGGCACATTGTAAGCATAAGGTTCAAAGGCCGACAGGCTTTCGGCATCCGGCAGCACGCCGACCACCAGGTAGGAGTCGGCACCCGAGAAACGGGCCTCGAGGCGCTTGTCGCTAATCACAAAGTTGGTGTTGTCCGGAGCATACACGGCATAGTTGTCGCCGGCCACCTGCAACACAAACGACGAAGCCACAAAAGGCGGTTGGACGGTTTGCCCGTTAACGATAAAGGTGGCGTCGTCGAAAGCCAGGTAGGGAACGATGCCGGTGCACTCGATCCAGGTAAACGGAATACCATGGGCCAGCGTCACCATCATCTGTTTGCCGCCGTCCTGCATGGCAAAACGGAAGCCCCAGTCGTGCCAGTCGTCGGCAGCCGCCGATTCGGGATAGAAGGACTGGGCGCCCACGTTGACGTGCGACTTGGAGTGCACTTCGTTACCGGTATTGTTCCAATAGGTCGGAAACTCGATCCGGATACCGGTGGACATGGCGCAGGCCTTTTGCGGATAAGCCCACAACTCGCCGGAATACTGGCTTACGAGCAGATCGGTCCACCAGTCGTTCGACGGAATGGGTTTGCCTTTGGCGTTTTCGGTAAGATACACCGGACGGTGCTCCATGTAGTAGGCATGGCAGCCACCGTGGTCGGTTGTTGCGGATTCGGAGTAGGGTGCATACGCAGCATAGCTGCCCTTGCCCAACGGAATCACATCTTGGGCGGTTGCCATTGCAGAAAAGGCAAGTGCCACCCACAAGAACATTAATTTCTTCATAGCTATTTTATAGTGTTTTTAAAATTTGCTTTCTACAAAGATGCGGATTTCTCAACCATTTCAAGAAAAAAGCACTCTACCAAATTACTACAAACCGCACCTTTAATACGACATACATTCAGCCGATTTTTGTATTATCTTGATTATTAATCAATTAAATATTCTACAAAAACTTTCCGTCCTTTGTTTTTCCAAATATACATTATTTTTCATATTTTTGCAAACGGTAACACCTTATTTCAAGACCATGAAAAAAATCATTCTTTTGTCACTTTTGGTATGGGAAAGTGTAATGGTTTATGCCGCCTGGCAAGCACCTCTCATTAATTACACTCCCAAAGAGTACGGGGCCGGAACACAGAACTGGCATATACTACAGCACAACAACGGCTGGATGTATTTTGGCAACAACAACGGCCTGCTCGAATTTGACGGAAACACCTGGAACAACTACGGTTTATGGAACGGCAGCGTAGTCCGCGCCATGGCGGTGGGAGAAGACGGACGTATCTACGTCGGCGGCTCCAACGAGTTTGGTGTATTCACTGCCAACGAGCTGGGCAAACTCTCATACAAGCGACTTTCGGACAGCATTCCTGAGAAATACCGCAACTTCGGTGAAGCCTGGAATATCCTGCTTTTGCACAACGAACTGTATGTGCAGACGCACAATTACATCTTCATCATGGACGAAGAAAACCACTTTTCGGTTGTGGAACCCCGTTCGCACATTTTCTGCTCCGCCAAAATCCGCAACGGCATCTACCTGGCCACCACCGACGGCATTTACTTGCTTACCGGTCAGAACCTGAACGCCCTGCGCGGTTCGGAACTGCTCGAAAAGAAAGGTATCCGCAGCATGCAGCCATACGGTCTGTCGGGAATGCTGATTGCCACGGAATTCAACGGTCTGTTCCTGTTCAATGGCGAAGAGATTGTCGCCTTCCCGACCGAAGCCGACGAATTCATCCGCAAAAACGAGTTGTTTTCGATGGCCACCAACGAAAAACACATTGCCGTCGGCACCATCATGGACGGTATCGTCATTTTGGATTCGAATGGCAAGAACGCCCGATACATCAACAACCTCAACGGCCTGCAGAACAACACGGCCCTGACCATGGAATTTGACCGGGCCGGTTCGCTGTGGCTCGGCCTCGACTGCGGTATCGACCAGATCTTTCTGGACTCGCCGGTCGAAAACCTGTACGGTTCGATCAACTCGAAAGGCGCCGGCTACTGCACCTTAATAAAAGGGAACACGATTTACCTGGGCACCAATCAGGGTCTGTTCTACGATGACTACCCCATCGAAACGTCGGAGCGTCTCACCAATCTCAAGATTATTCCCGAATCGTCGGGCCAGGTATGGCACCTCGACGAAATCGACTCCGAAATCTTCTGTAGCCACAACCGCGGCCTGTTTACGGTACACAAATCCGGTCTGGTTCCCATTACCCGACGCGACGGATTCTGGCAAGTCCGGAAATTCCCCGGGCGCGACAATCTGGCCCTGGCTGGAAGCTACAACGGATTCTACACGCTGAAGAAAGAAAACGGCGCCTGGAAGTTGGGCCACTATGTCCACGGCTTCTACTCCACGCCCCGACTGTTCGAGATCAATGACGACGGACACGTTTGGGTCGTAACCGGAAACGGTGTGGAAGAGTTGACCTTCTTTGCCGACATGGATTCGTGCAGCTGCCAGGTCAAAGTACAGGCCAATGCCCAAAACGACTATTTCTCGGTCTTCAAAATCAACGACCGCATCATCATCAGCGGTAACGGACACTGCCAGACCGTAAGCCCCGACGGGCAGTTGGTCAAAGACGAGGGCTTCTTTGAGAAAATGAGCGGAGACATCCTCTACTCGTCCATCAAAACCGACGAAAACGGCAACATCTGGTACATCTGCGGCAACGAACTGAAAATCTGCCCGTACGACAACAAAACCAGTTCGTTCCATAAGAGCATCGAGGTGCTCAACATGCCCAACTTCTTTATCGGCGGTTTTTATTCGGTCACTCCGATCGAAGACGGGAAAGCGATTGTGGGCAACGTGTCGGGCTTTGCGCTGGCCGACTACCACAAAATCGTCAACCACAGCACGCAATTTGACCACGCCACCTACCTGCGCCGCCTGTACTCGACCAACTCGAAAGACAGCCTGATTTTCGGCGACTCGTACGTGCGCATCGCCACCGACTTGAAGATTCGCTACAAGATGAATTCGCTGCGCTTCGAAGTGTCCGGCTCTTTTGACTCGAACGAACAGATTGAGTACTGCTACCGCCTCGAACCGCTCGAAAGCGAATACAGTACCTGGGGAAGCGCCGACAGCAAGGAGTACACCAATCTGCGCGAAGGAAACTACACGTTCCATGTCAAATCCAAATCCGGCATTTCGGGCAAGGAAAGCGAAAACAGCTTCTCATTCCGCATCCTCCCGCCCTGGTACCGCTCGTGGTGGGCCTACACCATCTTGGCTCTGCTGATTATTCTGGTCTTTTACATGTTGTACCTCTACTCGCGCCGGAAGATTGAGTTGGGCAAGCAACGCCTGGCCATTCAGAAGGATGCCGAGATGCGTCAGAAAGAATTGCAGTTCATCGAAGACGCCCATGAAAAGGAAAAACAGATTCTGCAACTGCAAAACGAGCATGTTCAGCTCGAGCTGAAGAGCAAGAGCCAGGAATTGGCCAATGTCACACTCAACCGGCTCAACAAGAACGAATTGCTCTCCGACATCAAGTCTGACCTGAAGAAGATTCAACTCGACCTGCAAAACAAAAATACGGACCAAGCGCTCCGCAAGGCGGTATTGTTGCAAACCAAACTTTCGAACAACATCGAACAAGACGTCGATTGGAAGAAGTTCGAGGAGAACTTCGACATTGTCCACGCACACTTCATTCAGGAGCTGACCAAACAATACCCCTGGCTCAACAAAAAGGAGCGAAAACTGTGCGTCTATATCCGCATGGGCCTGCTGACCAAAGAAATCGCCCCGTTGATGAACATGTCCACCCGTGGCGTGGAAATGCAGCGTTACCGCATGCGCAAACGCATGGAATTGGATCGCACCGAAGATTTGGAAGACTACTTCCAGAAATTCAGTTCCGACATCAAGGAAGACATGATTCCTGAAAATCCCGAACAGCCGGAATCCGAAGACGAAGTTCAGGAATAAGCCTTCGGCCTCCCACCAGGAAGAAGCCCTTGAGAGCATCTCAAGGGCTTCTTCTTTATCTGTGCCTACCGCTTAACCAGGGCGCTCGAAAGAGGGGCTCCTCCGCGCCCCGACAAAGGCGCAGGATTAATCCTTACGCCCGCGGAACAAGGTGATATGACCGGAGACGGGTTTGCCCAAGGCCGGGATGGAAATCCAGTACCAGTAGTCGGTCGATACGAGGGGATGACCGCGGTAAGTGCCGTCCCAACCCGAATCGCTGCCCCGGTATTCGGCCACCAGTTTATGGAAGCGGTCGAAGATCTTGATTTCGGCATTGGGATAATGTTCGATATTGCCTATCTCCCACGTATCGTTCACGCCATCGTTGTCGGGAGAGAAGAAATGCGGAATTTCGAGCTGGTACATGCTCTTGTCGATGTTAAACTGCCAGGTGGACTCACATCCGTTGACATCCACCACCCGCAGGCTATGGTCGCCAGGAGCCACTTCAAACACCAATTGCTCCAAAAGGGCGTCACTGCCATCGAGGTAGTAAGAATAAGGCGTATAGTGGGTCGAAAGCGGCTCTATCGTCGCTTCACGCGGATTCGACTGACCGACTTGAACTTCGGGCAGCGGGCTCACCTCCAGTTGGATGTCCGAACGCTCGGTACATGCGCCATTGCTAACGGTGAGCGCATAACGGACATTGTGCTCGGGCGCCAGCACCCACGAAGCCTCCGAGTCCGTTATCGTGCCGCGCGGGGCCACGCCGCTCTCGTCAACGAAACTATACTGATAATCGGCAGCTTGTGGTCCAAGTGCCTGAACCGACACTTCCACCTCATCGCCGTAGCACAGGAACATCTCTTTTTTGTACAGCAAACTCAACTCATTGATCGTCAGTTCGAACGGAATCATCGCCGACGGACACTGCGAGTCGCTGAAGCCACGGACATAATAGGTATAAGTACCGACATCGGCCGTCATGGCGCCTGTATTGATGGTTTGGTCGGGGTTGTAGAACTGCACCGTGGCTGCACTTGTTTGGGTCCAATCAATCACCTCTTCCATTTGAATGATGGCCGGAGAGCATACGGGGGAAACCTGTTTCAGGACAACGACCGGGGCGATTTTGTAGGTTTGTCCGCCCGACCATTCGGTCGAAGCGCAGAGGTTGTAACGGACAGCGGTGACCGATGCCAGGTAGGTGACACCGTCTTGGGGGTTCGGCACCTGATACGTACTGCCGCTTACCGTTACCGGCTGGCCGTTGATTTCCCAATTGTACTGAAGGCTGGCATCGTAGGCCGAAATGGTAAAGCGGACATCGTTGCCACAACCGTCGTTGGTGGTCAAAATCGGTTTGGCCGGGCTCGACATGTACTGCTGCTGTCCGATAGCGGCTGGCGAAGGACAACCGTTCTTTTGTGCCACCACCGACATCTGGTAGGTCTGTCCTTCGACGGGCGTATTCACTTGGAAGACCGCGCCCGGGTTCGCAATCTGCACTCCATCCAACTCCCAACGGTAATTGGCATCGTTGTCGAAATTATCGATGGTAAAGCGAACCGGAAGGTTACAACCGTTGTTGACTGTCAGTTGCGGAATACCCGGGGTCTCGTAGGCCGTTTGAGTGAAATCGAAAGGTGCCGACTGGCAGTTTTCGGCCGACACGGCCACGACCTGACCGGCATAGGTCTGTCCGGAAACAACGGCAGCCGTGGTAGCGGTAGCGGTGGCCGAAGCGTTGACATCGCCCGTCCACTGGTAAGACACCGCATCGGTAGCAGTGGCCGTAAAGGTAATCACCTCTCCCGGACACACCGGAGCACTGGTTACCCGGGTAACTTCGGGGGCGATACGACTGACCACGTCGTAGTTCAATGCCGCCGACACGCAGCCGTCGGCTTCGGCGGTAACCGTTCCCTGATAACGGGTGGCAGCCATCACATTGGCGATTTGGCCGATATGCGTCAGCGAACCTGTCCCGGCAGCGCCCGTCCAGGTATAGACCGCACCGGCAATCTCGGTCACATTCACTTCGATGGTACCGCCCGCACAGGCATTGGTATAGGAGACAACCGCTATTTCGGGCAAAGCCTTCACCACCGCCGTTAGTGCAACGGGCGCCGACTCGCAGCTGTTGCCGTCGGTATAGGTTACCTGATAGGTGCCAGCCGCCACGGCATTGGGCGTTGCAAGCGGCGTCGTGCCGTCGGACTGGTAATACGAGAGGTTGGTGTTCTGGCTCAACACGGCAGTGGTCAAATCGACCGTGTTCGGCGCACACACCGCAGCCGGCTGGCTGGTGATGGTCAGCGCAGGTAGCGAATGAACACTCACCGTGGCACTGCCGTTCATCGTGCTCGAGCAACCCGTCGAGGCTTCGACGGCCGATACCGTATAGGTGCCGGCGGCCTGAGAGCCGAAGTCGAGCG
>JAGCZK010000172.1 GCA_017960065.1 Paludibacteraceae bacterium | reverse complement strand
CGCCAAGAAGAACTCGACAGCCTCGAAAACCTGATCTTCACCCTCAGCCAAATGCACAGCGAGGCCTGACCCGCTTAGCCCTGATGCTGGCGGATGGCGGTCATGCGCTGCAGGAGCGTGGGGTGCGAAAAATGCACGAACACGTAGGCCGGATGCGGCTGCAAGTTGGTCAGCGAATCGGCCGAAAGCTTTTTCAGGGCACTGACCAGCGCCTCGCCCAAACCGTGCTCCGCCGCAAAGGCGTCGGCCTGGTACTCGTGCTTGCGCGAAAGCACCTTCGACCACAAGCCCAGCAGGATGGATATCGGCGAGTACAACAGACTGAAGGCATACAGCGCCAGGTGGAACACCGGCTCCGATCCGCCGTTCATCGCCTCGGTCAGGGCCGGCCATGCCAAAAACAGCCCCAGCAACGCAAACATCAGCAGATTCTGCAACAGCGCCGACACCAGCGAGCGCAACGTGTGCTTGCGTTTGTAATGCCCGATTTCGTGCGCCAGCACCGCAACAATCTCTTCGGTGGTCATCTTCTCGATCAGCGTATCGTACAGCACAATCCGCTTTTTGGGGCCAAGCCCGGCAAAATACGCATTGGCCTTGGTCGAACGTTTGGAGCCGTCAATCACATAGATGTTGTCGAGCTTGAAGCCGACCTTTTGGGCAAACGCTTCGATGGCATCGCGCAACTGGCCCGCCTCAAGCGGCGTCTGTTTGTTGAACAAAGGCACAATCAAATTGCTGTAGAAGGTAGTCATAAACAGCATGAAGATTGTCAGCACTCCCCAACCCAAAAGCCAGAACCAATCGGCGGTCTTGAGATAAATGTACGTCACCAGCAACAAGATGACGCCCCCCATCAGCAAATCCAAAAAGAGCGATTTGACATGATCGAGCCAAAAGATTTTCGGGGTCTGTTTGTTGAATCCGAAACGCTCCTCGACCGAAAACACCCGGTGGTAGTCGAAGGGCAGGTCGGTAAAGAAATTCCACAAATCAATCACGCCGAAAAAAAGCAGGCAAAGCAGCACCGCATTTTCGGTCAGCAGACGCAACTGTCCGTCTATCCAGCCAAAGATACCGAACGACAGCGCCACCACCGTCACCAGCGTGGACAACAGCCCCTGCCACTTGCCCAGGTGATAATTCGCCCGCGAATACTGCTGCTGTTTTTCGTAGCGCTCGGCATCATAGATACCGGCCAAGGCTTCTGGAATCGGTTTGCCCAAATCGCGGTAATTCAGCCACGACAACCAGCTTCCGATGACAAATGAAACCACTACAAAAAACAAAATACAAAAGAAAACGGCGTTGTACATATCTCAAAAATCTAATTGTAATTTCACATTAAACTGGCGTCCCGTCAGGTAATTCGGAACGGCATACTGTTGGTTATAAATATCGGTGACCCAATAATACGAATTCACATTGTTGAAGCCAAACACATTCAGCACCTCAACGGCAATCAGGATTTTGCGGAAGGGCTTGAAAAAACCGCGTCCCATCCACGGGTCCTTGCCCTTTTCGAACTGACGCGACAGGCCGATATCGACCCGGCGGTAGGTGGGCATCCGCATCGACGTGGCGGCATACATGTCGGCATGGGTGGGCCCGACCGGCAACCCTTGCGACAGGTTAAACAGCACATGTATGCGGTACTGCGGGAATCGGGGCACATAATCCTGAAAGAACACCGACACATTGTAGAGTTGGTTCATCGGATGGCGGAAATAGCCGTGCTTGTCGCCCTCGAGGTCTTCCATCGCATACACCATCGAAAAACTGATCCACGAGTCGATGGTCGGCACAAATTCGCCGAACAGCTTGACATCAAATCCGGTGATGTAGCCTTTACCGTCGTTCTGACCCAGATAACGGAGCGTCAGGTTGTCGATCGTATAGGGAATCATGTTGCGCAGATTCTTGTAATAGCCTTCGACCGACAGTTTGAACGGACGCCGCCACCAGGTGTAGTAATACTCAAAACCGGCAATCACCTGCACCGAGCGCTGCGATTTAATGTTGGTGTTGAGGTAATTGCACAACAGCCCATCGACACGCATGGTGTCTTTAATCTCCTTGTAAGACGGGGTCTGATAATAAATGCCCGTTGCCAAACGGAAACGTATATCTTGCCGGATGTCAGGCATGTAGGTGATATTGACACGCGGACTGACCGTAAACTCACGGTTAAACTTCCAGTAGTTGAGGCGCAAGCCGCCCACAATGGCCATCACCCCACCCGTATGGAAATGCAGGCGGTATTCGTCCTGGACATACGCCCGCGTCTTGAAGCTCTCGAGCCGGTTGTCCGAATACAAACTGTAAAACACGTTGACCCGGTCGTCGCTATAGGGCAGCGAGTAACCCGAAGAATCGCGCATTTCCCAATCATTGGCATGCTCCCACACTTTTTCGTATTCGACGCCAAGCCCCCAACGCACCAGGTTGTTCTTGTTGAGCTGCCACTTGCCGTCGTGCGCCACCTTGACCAACATCCCCTGCATCCGGTCGCGGGCGTGCTGGTAATAGTTGCCCACCCCGGTCTCAACGCCGTCGCTGTTGAAGGCATCGACACTGCTCAACCAATACTCGCCTTCGATGTCGTAACGGACACGTTCGTCGGTATAAAACGCAGAACCGGTCAAATCGAGCTGCACCGAAGGCGAAGGCTTATACGACAGTTTGAGCGCCCCCATCGCCGTCACAAAGCGGTCTTGCTCCTGTCCGCTGAAATAGACCTTGAAGTTTCGCAAATCCGAAATGGTGCCGAAGGTCGTGCTGCGCGACTGCGGGATAAAATTGTAAGTGTTTTGCGAAAAGTTGCCGAGGAACGACAGCTCCCATTGATCGTTTTTGCCCGGATTGGCTGTCATATAGGTCTGATAGTCAATAAAATTCGGGTCGTACTCGCCATTGGTCTGAAGGGTGCCGAGCAAGTACGAGGCGTTTTTGTAGCGGATGCCGTGCAACTGCGTGAAATGCCCGGCCGAAGAACCGATGTAGGCCGAAGCCCCCATCAGACTGCCCGACACGCCGGCCTCAAAACGCAGCGGTTTGCGGTAGGTGATATCCAGCACCGATGCCAGTTTGTCGCCAAAACGGGCGTCAAACCCTCCGGCCGAAAAATTCAGCGATCCGACCATGTCGGTATTGACAAAGCTCAGGCCCTCCTGTTCGCCGGTACGCACCAGATAGGGGCGGTACACCTCGATACCGTTGACATAGACACTGTTTTCGTCGTAACTGCCGCCCCGCACCGAATACTGCGAACTGAGCTCGTTGTTGGAACTCACCCCCTGCAAGGTTTTGAGCAGCGACTCCACCGAGTTGCCCCCAACCGAGGGCATATTTCGCAAAGAACTGATATCCAACTGTTTGGCTGTCGTAATTTCGAGGCGGCCGCTTTTGATGGTAATATCGTCGAGCGCTTCCACCTTTTCGGGGAGAATCACATCCTGGCGGACATCGTTCTTGCGGTCGCGCGTCACCCGGATGGTCACCGGTTCGAAGCCCATCAGCACATAACGCACCCGAACGGTGTCCTGATACAGCCGAAGGGTATAGCCTCCCACACTGTCGGTCATATCACCGGCCACGCCATCGTCCGACATCACCGACACTCCTTCGAGCAACACCCCTGTTTCGTCGCGCACATAGCCGTGCAGGCTCCACTGCGGAGTGTTTGCCCAAATCGCCGACGACAGCAGCAGGGCACCAACCAACAAGTGTGTTTTCAGACGGATCACAAACGTTCAAATTTAGCAAACTGAAGCAACAGGGTCTTTTCGCCGACAACGTCGAAACGGACTTTGATTCGCGGAGAGCTGGAGGCCTGGTCGATTTCCAAAATCTCGCCGTCGCCGAAACTGCCATGACGGATACGCATTCCTACCTGCAAATCGGCGGCTTTGGCGGCCGCACCTGCGGTAGCGCCAGCCTGCGGATGGATTTTGACCAGCCGTTTGCCCGTGACCGAAGACTGTGGTTTGGGCACAGACACCGCCGGTGCCGCAGGTTTCGAGAAGAAATGATAGTCGCGGCGCGAAAAATCAAGCGAGCTTCCATAACGCGCCCCTCCCTCCTGATGGAACGACAAAAATTTCGGATTCATCTCCTTGAGGAACCGGCTGATTTGCGGGAAGGCCGGTTTTCCGTATGTAAAGCGCTGTTTGGCCCAAGTCAATATGCATTGGTCCTCGGCACGGGTAATCGCCACATACATCAGGCGACGCTCTTCTTCGACCCCGCCCGGTTCTTCCAGCGCACGATTGCTCGGCAACAGGTTTTCTTCGACACCGGCCACTACCACCACCTTGAATTCCAATCCTTTGGCCGCATGAATCGTCATCAGCGTCACCCGTTCGACCGGATCGTTTTCGTCGTCGGAGTCGGCATCCGTCAGCAAGGCCGCCTCGATGAGAAAATCGGTCAGGCTGGCCGGTTCGTCGCCCTGTTCGAGTTTCGACTCTTCGTATTCGTGGACCATGTTGACGATTTCCTCAATGTTCTGTTTGAGCGACTCGGCTTCGGGCTCTTCGTTCAAGGCATTCAGAATGCCGGTACGCTCCACCACCGCCATGACAAAATCCGACAGGCTCATCTGACCGGCTTCGAGCGCCAGCGACCCGATCAAATCGGTAAAGGCAGCGATTTTCCCTTGCGTTCCGGCATTGACATTCACCCCATACTTGAGGGGGGTCAACGCCACTTCGTACAGCGGCAGGCCGTGCAGGTGCGCCGCTTCCGACAATTTGCCCACCGTGGTGTCGCCAATGCCCCGCGCCGGGTAGTTGACAATGCGCAGAAACGCCTCTTCGTCGGCAGGATTCTGTATCAGGCGCAGATAGGCCAACACGTCCTTCACCTCCTTGCGTTGGTAAAACGACACGCCCGCACGGATGCGGTATGGGATATTGGCTGCCCGGCAGGCATCCTCTATCTGGCGCGACTGCGCGTTGTTGCGGTAAAGCACCGCCATCTGGGCATAGGAGTAACCCTTCGTCCGGTGCATACTCGCCAGTTGGCGCGCAATCAGGCTGGCCTCGTCGCGATCGGACGAAACCTCGTACACCCGCACCGGTTCGCCGGCCTCGCGTTCGGAATAGACGTCCTTGCGGATTTGCTCTTTGTTTCGGGCAATCAAACTGCCGGCGGCATTGACAATGTGCTGTGTGGAGCGGTAATTGCGCTCCAGTTTGAACAGTTTGGCCTCGGGATAGATTTTCCGGAATTGGAGAATGTTGCCGATATTGGCTCCACGAAACGAATAGATGCTTTGGGCATCGTCGCCCACCACGCATACCCGATGGTGCTTGGCCGCCAACATTTGCACAATCTGCGCCTGCACCCGGTTGGTGTCCTGATACTCGTCCACCAGAATAAACTGGAAGAGGTTCTGGTATTTCTCCAGCACTTCGGGATGCTGCCGGAACATCCGGAAGGTCAGCATCAGCATATCGTCGAAATCGATGGCATTGGCCTGACGGCAACGGGCGGTATATTGCCTGTAGATGGCTTGGATGTAAGGCTGCCCGTTGCGGGCATCCATCACGTCATAATCGGACGAAGCGTAATCCTCGGCACTGACCAGATCGTTTTTGGCATGCGAAATGCGCGTCCACACCCCACCCGGAGCGTAGGTCTTTTCGTCGAGGTTCATTTCCTTGACGATGTTGCGGATCAGCCGTTTCGAATCGTCGGTGTCATAAACCGAGTAATCCGAACTCAAGCCGATAACCGACGCCTCGCTACGCAAAATCCTGGAGAAAATCGAGTGGAACGTACCCATCTGCAAATAACGGGCCTGCTGTGCATCCACCATGCGGGCAATGCGCTGCTTCATCTCACTGGCGGCCTTGTTGGTAAACGTCAGTGCCAAAATCCGATGCGGTTCAAGCCCGATATGCATCAGATAGGCCACCTTGTAGGTTAACACACGGGTCTTGCCACTGCCGGCACCGGCAATGACGAGCGACGGCCCCTCGTTGTACATGACGGCCTCTTGCTGCGCAGGGTTAAGGACAGATATTTCCATTCGGTTATCTCAGTTATTTTTGCAGAAATTCGTAGCTGCAGAACAAACGACAAATATAACAAAAAAACCGGGAGCAACCTCCCGGTTTTTCTGTTAATAAATCTAACTATGCAACGATTACTCGAAATTGATTCGCTTGTCGTTGATCTTCGCTGCACCTTTCAGGGCTTCGAAGAGCAGGTAGCTGTAGGGGTTGCGGCCAACATATTGGTTCAACTCGGTTGCGGCGTCAAACTCGGCGACCGCCTCGTTGTTCTTTTGCAACTGCATGGCATATACGCCGGCGTTGCCTGCCTGAATCAACACCTTGTCGGTCGTCAGTTTCGAGAGCGCACCGGCCACTTTCGGTTCGTTACCGATACCGGGCACATACGAGTTGCCCATCGAGGCGCCGGTCGAAAGTTGTACCTGGCCCAACGCAGCCAAGTCGCTGCCACCGGCCAGTTTTTTCTCCAAATCGGCCTTGATTTGCTCGGCTTTCTTGTCGTTGAGCACCATCACGCGCACTTGGTCTTTCACTTCGTCGAAGGCCTTGACACCGGCCTTGCTAACCGTTTTGAGGCAGGCAATCACAAACTTGTCGCCACAATCGTACACATCTTCGGTCACATCGCCCTGATCGGCTTTGTAAGCCCAGCGTACCAAGGCACGGGCATCGTTGATGTCGCCTACGCGATAATCTTCGGAACTGATGGTATAGGCACGCAAGAAGAAGCCGCTGTCGGGCACTGCTGCCGCTTCAAACGACTCTTGATCGCGGTTGGTGGCAATGAACTGGCTGGCTTTGGAATAAATCGTGGAGTACGTCGCATTCGAGTGCGAAACCTCGCGGGTAATCACGGCCAGTTTCACCTTGCGTACCGGTTTGGTGCGATCGGTTACACGGAAAATCTGTTTGGTACCGCCAAAATCCAGCAGGAACGGCACATTGTTGGCGTTCTTTTTGGCTTCTGACAAGAGGGTTGCGTCCAAGCCGTCGGCAAGACGCATCCAACCCAACTGGCCACCCGATTGGGCCGACTGGGCTTTGGAGTAGTTTTGAGCCAAGGTGGCGAAATCGGCACCCTTCTTCAATTCGTTCATCAGGCTGTCGGCCACAGCAGCCGTACGTTCCGGCGTGTTTTCGTACAACAGGATGTGTTCGAACTGGATGGAATCCGGCTCCATAATACCGGTCTCCACCACACGGGCCATTTTGTAGGTACGGTTAAACAGGGTCGGAGGCATCAAATCGCCGGTAGAGGCCGAGAAGGCGAAATCCTTCAGGTCGGCATCGACATCGGCTTCGCTCACGGCCACATTGCTGTACTGTTGGTCGGAGTTCATATTGACAAACGACTCATATTCTTCGGTCACGGCAAATTCCTCTTTCAAGGCCTCGATGTCGCTCTTGGCCTGGTTGAAATCGTCGGCCGAGGGAGCGATGGCAAAGGTCAGCACTTCGACCGTACGGGTCTCCTGCTCCTGTTGGAACTTCGACTCCTCCTGTTTGTAGCGGGTCATCAACTCCTTGTCGGTGTATTGGAACATCGAGTCGGCCAGCTGGTAATAGGGCTGCATCACATAGCTGAAGTCGCAGGTCTGCTTGGTGTCGTAGAATTTTTTCAGTTCGACATCGTTCACCGTAAACGAGGTGGACGTCAGGGCCTGATATTTGTCCTGAAGCATGGTGTTGCGCACCAGACGGGTCATAAACGACCAGTATTTTTTCAACTTCTCGACATATTCGGGGTTGTATTGGCTGCTTCCGTTGTTTTCGTAATCCGAAATCACCGAGAACATGCTTTGCAGAATATCGGGGTCAAAACCACCTTTGTCGGGATTGTAGAACAAACGCATTTGAGCGAGGATCGGATGGGGGTTGTCACCGACAATGCGGTCGGCCACTTCCTCATCGGATACCTTCAGGCCGAGTTTTTCGCACTGCTTGCCAATCAGGGTCTCGCTGACAAAGGAGTTCCACACCATGGAACGTACCTGCTCCTGTGTCTGGGCATCGAGGTTGTTGACGCCATACTGCATTTCGTAGAAGGCGACCCCTTCGGCGATACGCTCTTCATAATCCTTGTAATCCAGCTTTTCCCCTTCAACTACCGCCACTTCGGTAGGAGAGTCTCCGAAAAGCGCACGGAAATCCAAGTCACCGATAATGAACAGCAGCAAAGCCAATCCAATGATGGTGAACAAGAAAATTCTTTTTTGACGAATTGTTTCTAAAAGTGCCATTTTATAAGCTTTTTTTGTATTATTTGTTTCGAAACTGTAATCAGGGTGCGAATATACAACTTTTTTCTCACACAATTGTGAAAAAAATCACTCTTTTATCAACTTGACAAGTTCAATTTTATTGGGAGTGGCACGCAAAATTTTCAGGCGGTAGCTTTTCAGTTCGATATCGGTGCCGGCTTTCGGGAAGCCTTGGAAGATGGCGAGCACCATGCCCGCTATCGTCATATAATCCTCAGAAACAGGCAAATCTAAATCAAAACGGTCGTTCACATCATCGACCTCGAGGCGACCCGAAAGGACAAATTCGTTTTCGTTCAGACGCTTGGCGACATACTCCTGCGTGTCGTGTTCGTCTTCAATTTCGCCGAAAATTTCTTCGACAATGTCTTCGAGGGTCACCACTCCGGCGGTTCCGCCAAACTCATCGACCACAATGGCCATGCTCTTTTTCTTGAGCAGCAGGAGGTTCATCAGCTTGTTGGCTGGCATGGTTTCGGGCACCACCGGCACCAGCATGATTTTGTCCTGCCATTTGGCCGGCCGCTTAAACAGCTCAATGGTATGGATATAGCCGATAATGTCGTCGATATTTTCGCGATACACCAGAATTTTGGAACAGCCCGACTGCACAAACTCGTCGGTCAGCTCCTGCAGCGAGGTGTTGTACTCGACCGCCACCAGTTCGGTGCGGGGCACCATGCAGTTGCGCAGCTTCACCTTCGAAAAGTCGAGGGCGTTCTGAAACAGCTTCACCTCGTTTTCCACTTCTTTATTCTCCACATTGTCCACCGACTCCTGCAACAGCACGTCGAGGTCCACCCTGCCTACCATATAGTGCGCGTTGATCCGCGTTTCGAGGCCGAACAGGCGCATAATGGCGTTCGACACGGCCGACATGAACCACGAAATCGGATAGAGCAGGATGTAAATCAGCAGCGTGGGATACGCGGTCGCCTTGAGCCAGAAATTCGGATTGATCTTGCACAGGGTTTTGGGCAGCCATTCGCCGGCAATCAGAATGAGCAGGGTCGAAATCAGGGTCTGCAAAACGCCGACCAAAGTCGGAGAGTCGGTCAGCAGCTCGAGGTAAGGCTTGAGCAAATCGGCCATTTGGATACCGTAAATGACGAGGGCGATGTTGTTGCCGACCAATATGGTGGAAATGAAACGGTCGGGACGGGAGTAGAACAACGACAACACCGACGAGTACATTGAGTCCTTGTGACGCTCCATCTCGACCAGCAGTTTGTTGGCCGACACGAAGGCGATTTCCATTCCCGAGAAGAACGCGGAAAAGAAGAGGGCGGTCAGGATGATGATGACGGTATTCATTCGTTATTGGGCTGTTTGCGTGGAATCGGCGGATTCTTCGTTGTCTTCCAAGGGGAATACGCCTTGCGGATTCAGAATGGTGTAACGCGACAGGGTTTGGTTGGATTCAAAGCCTGTGCCGTTGATGATGCGTTTTTTCTGGGTGATTTTGATAAACTTGTCGGTATAGACCCGGTCTTCGTTTTGCGAAACAATCAGCAGTTCCGACTCGAAATGCTCCCCCTCCACATTCATGGCATTGACATTGCCCACCAGGTGCCAGATTTCCGTATCGGAAAAATAAATGGCCGAATCGGCATCGACTTTGGCATAGACTTCGAGCTGTTCGTCAAATTTTTCGAGATGAATCCCTTTCGGAAAAAGCCAATAGGGTTCACAGGTGCGGTCGTACACCGCCCACTCGGGGGCAGTCACGCGGTAGCGGGTGATTCCCGAATCGGATATGACCGTATTGACGTCGTAGGTCACCATCACGGGCACAGAGTCGCGGTTGCTGCACAACGACCCGTCCTTTTTGATCGACGGCGAGCAAGATACGAAAAAGAGCATAACAACCGCCGCGATGGCCGTTGTTATGCTGCTTGTATGATATGTTTCGAGCGGTACCAAATCAGTCACGACAAATCACCGACTCGCCAATCCAACCACCCACCAGGAAGGGGGCTCCGGGTTTCAGTTCCGGTTTGAAGAACACGTCTTCCTTGGTCGGGAAATGTTTCTTATACGAATTGATCAACGACTGGGCGCGTTCGGCACAAGCCGGATCCACACTCTTGGCCTTTTCCAGTTTGTCAACAGCCGCCCAGAACACCGTCTTCGACAGGATGGCGTCGTCGGGGTAGATTTTGCTGTCGGCATACAGCTGGGCAATCAGGATGTACGGTTCGCCGTGATTGGGCTCGAAACCGAGCGCGCGTTTGGCGGAGTTGCGTGCAGCTGAATAGTTGCCCTGCATCTGGTAAAGGATGGCCATGCGGTAGGCGTATTCGTACTTGTCATCATCCGTTTCGCTCAAGTTGATGGCTTCTTCGAACAGGGCGATGGCATTGGCATACTCTTTTTTCTTCACCGACTGGTAGGCGCAACCGGCAGCGGTTTCGGCCGTCGGATTCAGCTTGTGGGCGTAAATCGAGGCTTGGAAATACACTTCCGACTCCTGGCATTTGGCCTTGCGGAACAACTTGATCATCTTGGACAAGGCCTGGGCGTTTTCCTTTTCGACTTCGACTTTGGGGCCGAACACCTGGTTCAAGACCTCGCAATCGGCTGCCCCACTGGCCACAAACACCACGTCCATGTTGTTGCGCACTTGTTTGAAAGCTTCCGAATACTTGTCGTTGGCGGCAATACGCTTGTCGGCCCATTCGCCCACGCGCAGGTACTCGTTCAGGAATCCTTCGCCGTATTTGGCCTTATCCGACTGGTATTGTTTTTCGAGTTGCAGGAAGTAGGCGTTCATCACCTCGGCATCGGTCATTTCCTGACCGTACTCGATGCTCTTCTGCAACCAGGGCAATACGACCTCGTAGGCCTTGTTGTCGGTGGTATATTTCAGATAATCAACGGCTTTGCGACCCAAAATCCATTCGGTCGGATATTTCTTGTCGTTGCCGAAATACTGGATACGCTTGTCGTAGCAAGCCATCAGTTCGTTGAAGATTTCCTGCTTCTTGGCAGGGTCTTGCTCGGCCACCAGCCGGTTGGCGATCAGAAACGCACCGTTGGCATACAACGAACGGCCACCCGCCATGGGGCACTCTGCATACACCAGTTTCCAGTGTTCGAATGCCGAACTATAGTCTTTAATCTTATAGTATTGGGTGTAAAGACTCAAATTTTCGAGGCAGCGGATGCTGTCTTCTCCGGAACCGTATTTGCTACCTTCCGCCAAACCTGTCGCAGCGAACGCAAATTGCGTGCCAAACAGCGTAATTCCCAAGAGGAAAACCATCTTTTTCATAAGCCTTACTTTTAGTTGATTGATACTCGTTTTTGTATTTGCTCTGCAAATTTACTTAATTTTTCGTTTCATAAACCACATTTCATTCAGAGAAACGCCCAATCCGAACTCAAACCGGTCTTCCGACAGGTCTCCGGCAACCAGTGTCGCACGGCGTCCGTACTCGAAACGGAAGTTGAGAATCGTTCTGGAATTCGGAATCGGGAAACCGACTCCCATGGTCACCGCAAACTCGCGGTAAGGGCTCTGCCGTACATCGACATACGAACCGGCGTAATTGGCGCCCAACCTGAAACGCATGTTCTCGTGGTATTTTTTAGACCCGTAATGGTGCACATACTCACCGCCAAAGGCTACGGCAATGCGGTCGCGCAAAACTTGGGTCTGACCCAGATAGCGCGCAGCCGAAAACTGCTGCCACGAAACATCAACTCCCAAAAGAACGCGCTCTCTCCAATGATAAGACGCCCCCACCCCGATGGTCTGCGGAAAATCACATTGCCCGACAGGCTCGCTGTAGAGGGTGTCATTGGTGATTGTAGTGGTTTGACCCGTCACTTTCATCGGAAGTTTAAAGGCATACGCCAGACCCAAGGTCAGCTGGTCTTTCTGGGCGATGGGCTGATGGTATTGCACGCCCAGGTCGCAGGCAAAGGCATTGACATTGAAGCGGGTTGTCTGGTCGGTATTGACGTACAGCACCTCATCGGGGAAGGTCACCGTACGGGAATGGGCGATTTTGCCAAAGAAATAGCGGGCGTTCACACCCAGGGCCAACCGGTCAGCGATGTCGAACGACACGCCCAGGTCAACCTGCGACAGGCCGCCCTCGCCGTCGAACGCTTGCTGCACACGCACACTGTCGTTCTGGCGGTAAACCGCCTGGCGCTCGGAAGTGGAATATTCGTACCCCACCGAGCTGTAGGGCGACAGGCCGAAACTCATGCCCGCCCACTTGGCCAGCGGAAACTGAAACGCCACATAGTCGAGGCTGCCGTTGAACTGGTTGGAACGGGCCTGCCCCACTGTCAGGGTTTGGACTCCGCCCGAAACGCCCAGTTCCATCATAAAGGTGAGGCTGTCCACGGCCGAATAGGCGGCCGGGTTCATCTGGTTGATGTATTTGCCGGAATACAGGCCGTAGCCCAACCCGCCCATTGCCTGAGCGCCTCCCATCGAAGCCGACTCCAAAATGCCGTAGCCGTAACGCGAATAGGGCGACATCAAGGTACGCTGGGCTTGTGCGCAGAGCACACCCAACAGCATAAAACTCAAGAATACAAGGGTCTTTCTCGACATCAACAGCGATTTATAATACAACTCATTCCGACCAAGGTCAGATTCGGGACTACAAAGATGCCACTTTTTGCGGGGATTTCAAAGAATTTTGCGTCTCCTCCCGTTAAAAAAGTCAAAATTGAGGGATATTTTTTCGACAAAGCGCGCCGATAACCCTCTATTTCGAAACGGATTCCCTGCATCACCCCGTTCAAAATCGCTTCGGAAGTGGTTGTGGCCACCAACCGTTGCGCAGGGGCTGCGGTCACCAATGGCAACCGGCCGGTTTTTTCGTGCAGCGCTTCGAGGCGAAGCCGGACGCCCGGAGCGATGTTGCCGCCCAGATATACGCCGTTGGCGTCGATCAGGTCGTAGGTCACGGCCGTCCCCAAGTCGATTACCAGCGCCGGCCGGCCGGGTTGCAGCGACCAGGCGCCCACCACCGCGGCGATGCGGTCGGGGCCCAAGGTTGCCGGGCTTTCGTAGCCCAGCCGGACAGGCAGGGGCGTTTGCGCGGACAGCACCTGCACCTCGCCGGCCAACTGCCGGAGGCCGGGCAGGATTGGCGACTCGTCGGTCACCGAGCACACCAGGCACTTGCCGTAGCGGCGGCCGGTCGCCTGCAAGGCCGCCAGCAACGCTTCGGCCGAGGCTTCGTTGAACTCGTCGTAAAACGCTCCGCCTTGTTCTTCACAGGCCTTGGCCCGGGTATTGCCCAAATCAATCAGCAGGTTTTTCATACGCCAGTTTTTCTTCCCACAAGAGCCACAAGGCAAACAGCAGGAGATAGAACACATATTTCATCCCTTGATGCAAATAAGGGAAACAGTCGAAATTGACAAACGACCACCCCGCAATCAGGGCGATTCGCAGGCAGTTGAACAAAAAGCAGGCCGACAGGGCCGCCGGAATGTACCAGGCTTTGCGCAGCCACGGGCCATGGGCAAACAACAGGGCCGGCAACAGCATCAGGACCTGCTTGATGCCGGTACAGCTCCACACCACCGTAATGCGGTTGAGCGGCCCCGAGCCTCCGTAGAGCGTACATCCGTCGCGCACCACCGGCTCGAACAGGTGCACCAGCCAGGCCGAAACCGACGCCTGCCAGCGGCACCACCAGTCGAAAAACGGTGTGACGTTGTACGACGACAGCAGCAACACCTGTGCGTCGCCAGACCCGGCAACGGGCCGCAAGAGCAACTTCCACAACAGGTGCACGCCAATCACACAGGCGGCGAAAATCAGGCTGTCGCGCAACGCGGGCGAAGAAAACAGGGGCTTGCGCATCAAAGTTCCACTTTAGAGAACGGCGTGGAGGCGATGTCGTCGAACTCCCCGTCGAGGTATTTGAAATAACCGGTAATGGCAATCATGGCGGCATTGTCGGTCGTAAACGATATCTTCGGCACAAAAATCTCCCACCCGTATTTGGCGGCATAATCGGCAAAGGCCTGCCGCAAACCGCTGTTGGCCGACACTCCGCCGGCCACCGCCACACAACGGATGCCGGTGTCGTCCACCGCCTTCTTGAGTTTCTGCATCAGCACCTCGATGACCGTGCGCTGAATGGAAGCGCACAAATCGCAACGCCGTTTTTCGATAAAGTCAGGGTCGAGTTTGAGCTGGTCGCGAATCAAGTAAAGGAACGACGTTTTCAGTCCGCTGAAGCTGTAATTGTAGCCGTCGATATGCGGTTTTGCAAACTCAAAGGCTTTCGGATCACCGTTTTGGGCCATCTTGTCGACATAGGGGCCGCCCGGATACGGGCCACCCAGCACCTTGGCGCATTTGTCGAAGGCTTCGCCGGCAGCGTCATCAATGGTTTGGCCAATGATTTGCATGTCGTTGTAGGCCTTTACGAGCACAATCTGCGAATTGCCGCCCGACACCAGCAGACACAAATACGGGAACTGCGGCACGCGCTTTTCGACGTCGGGCTCTTGGATGAAATGCGCCAACACATGCCCTTGCAAGTGATTGACTTCAATCATCGGAATGCCGAGCGCCATCGACAGGCCCTTGGTGAAGGAGTTGCCCACCAGCAATGAGCCGATCAGCCCCGGGCCGCGGGTATAGGCGATGGCCGACAAGTCTTCTTTGCGGATGCCGGCACGCCGGATGGCCTCGCTGACCGTAGGCACGATATTCTGCTGGTGCGCCCGCGAAGCCAGTTCGGGGACCACCCCGCCGTAGGCACTGTGTACGGCCTGCGAAGCGATGACATTCGACATCAGCACCCCGTCTTTCAAGACGGCTGCAGAGGTGTCGTCACACGAAGATTCGATTCCCAAAATGTACACGGGTGTTTTTTTTTGATTCTCCGCTTCCATAAATGCCGATTTATTCGTACTTTTGCTTGGATTTTAAAGCACAAAGGTATTAAAAAAATTTATAAGATAATCATGGTGCTGGCAGTAATTGTGATTGCCACTCCAATTACCGCCCTGTTATTGCTCAGCAACAAGGCGGTGCAGCACTATGTGACCCAACGGGCCGAAGAGCAGCTGACCACCCTCTTGGGCGGTACGGTCCGGATACAGTCATTCAGCTACGCCCCTTTGCGCGAAATCCGTTTTTCCGACATCCAACTGATTGACCCGCAGGGCGATTCGGTCGCTTCGCTCAACGGGCTGTACTGCAAAATCGAAATCGGGCCGCTCTTTCACAAACAACTGGTTGTCAACGAACTCACCATCGACGGGCTGCGTTTCCACCTGCAAACCGACGCCGAGGGACACACCAACCTGCAATACCTGATTGACCACATCGGAGCCATGGAGAAGATCGAACTCGACATGCTGTTCGACCTCAACCGCATCCGGCTGAACGAGTGCGCCGTCTATATCGACCGCACCGACCTCGGCCCGAGGCAGGGCGGCTTCGACCCGGCACATATCGGCATCGAGCACCTGAGTTGCGAATTGTCGGGCAACTACCACATCGACAGCGCCGCCGTCATCTGCAACAACCTGCGTTTCGAGGAAATCAGCGGCTGGAAAGTCAAACAGTTGGATTTCAGCGCGCAGATGACCCCCAAAAGCCTCGACCTCAAAACGCTCGACTTGAACATGTCGAAGAGTTTTCTGGCCCTGCGCGACGTCAGCCTCGGCTTCGACACGCTGGCGGACCTGTCGTCGTGGGAGCGCATCAAGGAGCATTGCTACTTCAATTTCAACCTGCAGAACGCCGAGCTCTACGGCCAGGACCTGGCCCCCTTCTGGCAAAACCTGAACCAATTGGAAGGCCCCGTCAAACTGACGGTGCAGGCCAGCGGTTCGTACAACGACCTGCGGCTCAACAACCTGTTTCTCCGTTACGGACAAAAGCTGAAAATCTCGACCAACGCCAGCATCTACGGGCTCAACAACCCGTCGGAAGCCTTCGTCATGGCCGACATTTCGAACGTGTCGTGCAGCAAAAACGAGCTGGAGGTGCTGGCCAGCACCATCACCGGCAAATCGGTGGTACTGCCCGACCCCGTCCGCAACATGGGCAATTTGTCGTTCCGCGGAAACCTTTCCGGATTCTTTTCGGAATTGGTGGCCTACGGTACGCTGACCACCCAGGTCGGCATCATCAAAACCGACTTGCTGCTGAGCGTGTATAACGACTTTCAGAACCTGAACTTCAGCGGAAAAATCGGAACGGCGCAATTCGACCTCAACCGGCTGCTCGGCAAGGAGACCCAACTCGAAAATCTGGAGATGAGCATTGCCGTCAAAGGCGGGAAAGAGACCGGAAATCCGCTGACCGGTTCGCTCAACGGAACAATCAACTCGTTGGTATTCAGAGGGTACAATTACCAAAAAATCCTGGTGGACGCCACCTACGACGAGCAAGACCTCGACGCCGGGCTCACATTTCAAGACCCCAACGGGGCGTTTATCATCGCCACCCAGCTCAGTTTCCAAGACGCGTACACCACCTGCCACCTGCAAGCGGCCATCGACAGTTTCCGGCCGCAGCCGATGCACCTGACCGAAGCCTACCCCAACCTCGACATTTCGCTCGATGTGATGGCCGACGTGGTGGTTTACAACCCCGACAGCATCGAAGGGCTGGTGTCGGTCGATTCGCTGATGCTGCGCAACGGCGACCGCCAATTCGTACTGCCCTACTTCGACGTGACCGCCGAGTCGGGCGACGACGGGGTCGATCTGATCAGCATCGATTCGGACCTGCTCTACGGCCGTCTGACGGGCGAATACGCCTTCAGCACCTTAGCCACCAACATCGAGGCCGAATTGGCCGAAAAGCTGTCGGCCACCCGTCTGCTCAACAGTCAGACCAAAGATCCGGCCAACAATTTCCATACCGAGCTTACCCTCACTCCCATCAGCGAACTGGCCGACGTGCTCGAACTGCCCGTCAGCCTGGACGACACCACCTATCTGACCGCCTACATCAACGACTACAACCGGCTGATCGAGTTGAACGTCCACTCCGGATTCATCGACTTGGGAAGCACCCAACTGGGCCGACGCAGCATGGACAGCCTGCGCATTCACCTCAACAACTACGACGACACCTTGCGGCTGGCGGCCGAAACCTATTTCGAAACCTTCCTCGACACCACGCAGCTGATTGTCCGCGGCAAGCTCTGCAACAACCAGCTCGATTTCGGATTTGGGTTCGACAACGCCATCGGGCAGCATTTTTCGGGCATGATCAACACGCACACGTCGTTTATGCCGCACCCCGACGACAGCAAGCACATCAACCTCGACTGCGAAATCAAGCCTTCGAAAATCGTTTTGAGCGACTCGGTCTGGAACATCCACCAAGGCAACATCCAATACGACGAAGACCACTTGTATGTAAAAAACGTGGCCTTCGAAAATTCGGACCAATACCTGCGCATCGGCGGAAAGGCCGAAAAGGACAACGAAAAGGAGATCATCCTCGTCAGCATGCGCAACATCGACCTGCAATACCTGAGCGAAGTGCTCTACATGCCCGATGTCAAACTGACGGGCCTGGTTTCGGGAAGGGTTGCCTTAGGACACGTACTCAACCGGCCCATATTGAACGCCACCGTTTCGGCCAAGGATTTTGGATTGAACACCTATCCGCTCGGCGATGTGGTCGAAGCCAAGGCCCGCTACAACTACGACTCGCAACAGAT
>JAGCZK010000171.1 GCA_017960065.1 Paludibacteraceae bacterium | reverse complement strand
GGCGGGCCTGTTTGGTGGGGAACCTATCCGCAGGTAATGTTCACGCTGTTCAAAGACATCAACCTTGACGGCAAAACCGTCTATCCGTTCACCACGCACGAGGGCAGCGGTCTGGCAAGTTGCGTGAGCGACGTGAAGAAAGCCTTCCCGAAAGCCAACGTGCAACAAGGTTTCGCCATTTACGGACACGAAGTGCGAACTGGGAAGGCAAAGGTTGAGAAATGGCTGAAAGGGTTAGGAAAACAATGACCGTTCAAAGGGGGGTCAAGCCAAAAAGGCTTTGAGCTCCTTGTAGAGCCGGTGGGTGGGCAGGCCCATGACATTGTAGTACGAGCCGACCAGCTTTTCGATTCCGATGAACCCAATCCACTCCTGCACGCCATACGAACCGGCTTTGTCGAAGGGACGGTAGCGGTCGATGTAATGCGCTATTTCCTCGTCGGTCAAGGGCGCGAAGGTGACTTCCGAAATGGCGTGGAACGAACGCGTTTTTTGCAACGAAAGCAGGCAGACGCCAGTAATGACCTTGTGCGTGTTGCCTTGCAGGGCATGCAGCATTTCAACCGCCTCCTCGCGGGTTTTGGGCTTGCCCAACACCCGGTCGTTGCAGATGACCACCGTGTCGGCCGTGATGGCCAGCTGCTTGTCGTGCAGAAGCGGTTGGTAGGCGGCGGCTTTCTGCTCGGCAATGTAGGTGGGGATTTGGGCTCCCGACAAGTTTTCGGGATAGCGCTCGTCGGTATCGATGCTGGTGGCGGTGAATTCGATTTCCAGCCCGGCCAGCAACTCGCGGCGGCGCGGCGATTGCGACACCAGCACCACCTTCCAGCCCTTCAGTTTTTCGGTCAGCAGCATCTTAGCAGTTGGGATTGAGGGTCGAGAACAAATAAGCCAGCAGGGGCATGTACAAGGTGCCCAGCAGCATGATGCCTTTCAGTACGTTGCTCAAAATGCGGTAGTCGCGGATGTTTTTGGCCATCCACAGGCCGACGATGCTGGCGACCATGGCGGGCATAAACACGTAGGCAAAGGCATAGTGCGTCCATTGGTTTTCGCCGAAAGGCAGCTGGCGGATCAGCCACGAAATCAAAACGACCGTCGCCACAGCCAAAAGGGTGATGACCACTTTCGACACCTTTTCGCCCCAGACAATCGCCATGGTGCGGCATTCCATTTCGGCATCGCCCTTGCGGTCTTGCAGGTCTTTGACAATTTCGCGCATCCAGGTAAGCAGGGCGGCCACAGCGCCGAAGGCGGCCGACCATTTGAGCACGCTGTAGAATGGTCTGAGCAGCGAATTGTAATACGCCGGGTTGGCATCGACGAGCATTTGGATGCCGGCTTCGTATTCGTTGCGCAAGGCGATAAACACCACATAGCCTACCAAAAAGACGGCCATGAACACGCAGAGCGACACAATCAGGTTGCCGACAATCAGCATCCGCTTGTAACTCGACGAGTAGAACCACAAGGCACCGGCCATACCCACATAGATCAGCGACAGAATGAGGCTTTTGAGCAGGAACGACAAGGCCAGCCCGGCTGCCAGTCCGATGCAAAGCAGCACCGTGAAGAAGGTGGCGGCTTGCTGGCGGCTGACGCCGTGGCCGACGATGACTTGGGTCGGCCGGTTGATTTCGTCGATTTTGGTGTCAAAATAGTCGTTGATGACGTAGCCCGAAGCGGCGGTGAACAAGGCGGCGCAAAGCATCAGACCGAAAATCAGGCCGGCTTGCGGGATTTCCTGAATGCAATAGAGTTTGGCCAGCATGGGGTCGAGAACGCACCAGAACATGGCCGAAATTACCAAGCCCAGAAACAGAAGGTTGGGCAGACGGACGAGTTTTAAATAATTCATAGAAGATACGATAGCTGTGGGATTCAAAAAAAAGATGGGGTCACCAGCCGAAACTGTGCTGTTCGTTCATCCAGTGGCCTTGGGCTTTGAGCACCTGCTCGATGACGTCGCGCACGCAGCCGCCGCCTCCGGGACGGTCGGAAATGTAGCGCGACAACGCTTTGATTTCGACCGCGGCGTCGGCCGGGCAGGTGGGGACTCCCACCCGTTGCATGACCGGCAGGTCGGGCAGGTCGTCGCCCATGTAGAGGATGTCTTGGTCGTCGAGCTGGTGTTTGTCGGTAAAGCGCTGGTAGTTTTCGAGTTTTTCGGCCGAAGCCAGGTAGATGTCTTCGATGCCCAAGTTGCTGAAACGGACGTGGATAGCCTCGGTCGAAGCCCCGGTCAGAATGGCGATGGGGTAGCCCAGTTTGACGGCCAGCTGCAGGGCGTAGCCGTCTTTGATGTTGGCCGTCCGCATAGGCTCGCCGTTGGGATAGAGCGTGATGGTCGAAGCGGAGAGTACCCCGTCCACATCGAAAATAAACGCCTTGATATGTCCCAGATCTTCCTTAAAGTTGCGCATGGCGGTAAATACTTTCACTGATTAAGCGGTAAATTTCGGCTTTCTGTTGGTCGAGCTTGGCCAGGTGCTGCTGCTGGACGCCTTGGTCGCCGCGGACGGCCGGGCCGGTTTGGGCCTCGACGGGCGGCAGGCGGTGCAGCTTTCCGACCGTTTCGTCGATGAGCGGCAGCAGGTCTTCGAAGGGGAGCCCGGCCTCGTTGAGCAGGTCGCCGGCTAGGGTGCACATGTGGTTGGCAAAGTTGCAGGCAAAGACGGCCGCCAGGTGCAGCTGGCCGCGCCGGGCGGAGTCCACTTCGCGCACCTTGGTTTGCAAAATGGTTGCGAATGATAGTAATGTATTTTTTGAAACATTGTCCTTCGCTTCGATATAGGCGGTGATTTTTGTAAAATCAACCTCTTCGCTTTTCGAAAAGGTCTGCAAGGGGTAGAACACGCCGATATGCTTGGCATAAGGCTCCAAAATGCGCATGTCCACGCTTCCGGCCGTATGGGCCAACACCCCGTTGCCGAACGACATGCCTTGCAGGCAGTCGCCGATGGCGTCGTCTTTGACCGACACCAGGTAGAGGTCGGCCGCAGGCAGGGCGCGCTTGTCGGTGGTCCAGTCGCAGCCGAGCAGTTGGCCGAGGCTTTGGGCCGACGACTGGCTCCGGCTATACACCGCCAGTGGCTGGTGGCCTTGCCGGCAGAGAGCCCGCCCAATGCAGGTGGCTACGTTTCCCGCTCCTATGAGAACGACGCGCAACATTAAAAACGGCCTTGATGGATTTTTTCTTTTTGCAGTCGGGTTAGATCAAACGGG
>JAGCZK010000170.1 GCA_017960065.1 Paludibacteraceae bacterium | reverse complement strand
TGGCGATCGTGTCGAAGCCGCGCTCGGAAGCCACCTGTGCGGTTTTGCGCAAACGCATCCCGAAGCATAGCAGACAACGCGGCCCGCGTTCGGGGTCGTGCTCGTGCCCGGCGACACAGCCGAGCCACTCGTCGTGTGTGTAATCGCCGTCGATCACCTCCAGTCCCAGCCGCCCGGCATAGCGGGTCAGCTCATTTTTGCGGACAAGGTACTCTTCGGCCGGAAAGATATTCGGATTGTAGTAAAACAGCGTGGGACGGAGGTTGTGTTGCAACATCCATTCGATAATCGCCGCACTGCAGGGGGCGCAACAACAATGTAACAAAATTTTCTCCATTGCGCTACAAAGTTACGTTTTGTTCTTATCTTTGTCGTATAATGTTTAACAATTCTAACTATGGCTAAAACGTACGTATGCCCCATCTGCGGGTACATTCACGAAGGGGAAAATCCTCCCAAAACCTGTCCGAAATGCAAACAGCAACCGGTTTGGGTTGAACAATAATCAAGAGCCGGCGCCCCAAAGGGTGCCGGTTTTTTCTTTCCTGTTTGGCGTCCGGATCTATCGGCGGTCGAGCAGAAAAAGATACTCCTTGTGCGGGGCCGCCTCATCGCGAAGCCACTGCCGGGTCGAAACGATGTGCGCCATCACATTCTGACGGTAATCGATTTCGACGGCCGAGAGCAAACGCCCGTGGTTTTGAAGGGTTTCGAAAAGTTCTTCGCGCGTGGCCCGCCCGCCCGAGCTGTACGACAACAGCACATAACGGGCATCGGCCTGGGCCAGCATCCGGTCGATGGCGCGCATGGCCAGAAACTTGCCGTCGGCGTCTTTTCGGTATTCCTCAAAGACCGATGCCGAAACGGCATCGCGGCTGTCTTCGCGCCGCGCCGACTTGCCGAACAATTCGGGCCGGTCGTTGAGAATTACGGTTTTCCACAAATGATAGTAGGCGGCATAACGCACCCGGCTCGGGGGCATCTTTTCGTTGTTTGACCCGTAGGGAGGGTCGAAATAGACCAGGTCGTAACGGTCGCGAAGCGCCTCGAACACGTCGCTGCGCAACACGCGGTTGTGCGTGGTGAGCCGAAAGCGGCGGGGCAGTTTCAGCTCGAGCGTGCCGCAGGAACGCGCCGACCAGCCCGACAAGTAGGCCGCATAATGCCCGAGGGTGTTATCGACCGCATCGAGTCCCAAAATCAGGCTGGTCAACAGCACGCACTTGTCGGGCCACGACAGGTCGAACCGGTCGATCTGGTCGCGGATGGCATCGAGTTTGCGGGTGTTGTGTAACTGAAACGGGCGATGGCCTTCGGGGCCTTCTCCGCCATAGTGCTGCGAAAACCAGCCGTCGTAGCCGTCGAGGCGGTTGAGTTGGTCAATGAGCTTTTGATAAAACGCATCGGGCTTGTCGGCCACGAGGTAACAGTTGCCAAACACCTCCGACCACACGGCCACATCGTTGCAAGTGGTGTCGTAGCCGCTTTGCGCAAAGGCCTGCGACACCCGCGTGGTGCCGGCAAAGGCATCGAGCACTTTGCGCACGGGCAATGATTTCACCGCCGACATGATGTACGGAAGCAGTTTGAGCTTGCTCCCGGCATATTTGACGCCCTGTGTTTGCGGCACTTGAATGTTGTCCAACCCGGTCATGTCACATGCAAATTTGCGCAAAGATACGATTTTTCAAAAGATTTCCGAACGGGCGTATTCATAAATTCCCTAACTTTGACTTGCCATTGTCACAAGCAAGAAAACCATGAAACACAACCATCGATTATTCGCAACGGCCCTGAGCCTCATTTGTTTCTGTGCCTGCCAACCGGCTTCGACGGCTTCGACGGCTTCGACAGGCTCAGCCTCCGAAGCCTCCGAAGCCACCGAGACCACCGAGACCACTGAGACCACCTATTTCCCCGCCATCGAGCGCTACCTGGCCGATACGGTCGGCGCCGCTTATGCGCCGGCGCAGTACAGTATTCCCTGCTACACCATCGTGCGGGTTGACGAGCGCAACGGCGACGACATTCTGGTGTGGGGCGACTTTTGGGTGTTCCGCTACAACCTGTGCGGCGACACGCTGGTCACCGTTTCGGGCGGCAGCCATCCCGGCCTGCTGCACATCCGGCAGACCGACACCGGCTTTGAAGTGACAGGCTTTGACCAGGTGGTTGACGGGGCCGGCAATCTGGAGAGTGCCAAGCAGCTTTTCGGAAAGAAATACGAAGTATTCCGCCAAATCAACAGCGACGAAACCAAACGTGAGCAGCGCCGTGCCCTGCTCATTGCGCGCTATGCCGCACAACACGGCATTGCCGCCCGCTGCTACCAAGACTACGGCTG
>JAGCZK010000169.1 GCA_017960065.1 Paludibacteraceae bacterium | reverse complement strand
GTGGCTTCTTTCAGGAAGGTGGTTTCGAACAGGTAGCCCGAGCCGACACCGATACCGAGGGCGATGACACGGTCAATCGCCTTGCCGGTGGCGTCTTGCCAGATGGCGTACGACGAGTTGAGGCCGCGGCCCTGCAGGAACATGCGGCGCAACGAGGTGCCCGATCCCTTGGGGGCGATCATGATGACGTCCACGTCTTTGGGCGGAACGATGCCGGTGCGGTCGTTCCAGGTGATGCCGAAACCGTGCGAGAAATACAGGGCCTTGCCCGGGGTCAGGTTGCGTTTCACAACCGGCCATTGCTCGATTTGGGCAGCGTCCGAAAGCAGGTATTGGATGATGGTGCCGCGCTTGCAGGCCTCTTCGATCTCGAAGAGGGTTTCGCCCGGAACCCAGCCGTCGGCGACGGCCTTGTCCCAAGTTTTGCCTTTGCGTTGACCCACAATCACGTTGAAACCGTTGTCGCGCAGGTTGAGCGATTGACCGGGGCCTTGCACACCGTAGCCGATAACGGCGATGGTTTCGTTTTTCAGCACCTCGCGTGCTTTTTCCAAAGGAAATTCCTCGCGGGTAACGACGTTCTCGATTACACCGCCAAAATTCATTTGTGCCATAGTTCTATGTATTTTTTAGGATATGCGTTTGTAAATGTCTGCAAAGATAGAAATTTTTATTGTAAATCTTCCGCCATTTGTCGCGAATTATTTGCGCTCGCCCCAAATCAGCCGGGCGCGGCACACGGCTTTGCCTTCGATGCGCAGGTCGAACACGTCGCCCGCGGCCGAGCGTTGCACCAGCAATTCGACCGTATCGCCCCAATGCGACTCGCGCAAGTAGTTGATGTCCAATTGTTTGATGTAGTGCTGCTCGTGATATTCGCGGGGGTAGGTGTCGAGCACCCACTCCAGGTAGCGGATGCTGTTGGCGTGGCGGTTGAAGTCGATGTCGCTGTAGGCGATGCGGTGGGTGCCGACCAATTCGCCTTCGGCAAAGCCGAGGCGTTCGGGCTCCAAGTCGCAAGGACGGTCGCAGACGGCCTCGTGCAGGCGCTGGTCGCCGCTCAGGTCCAAGGGACGGTGGGTGTTGCTGTCGAGCAGTGCCCACAAAATGGTGCAACGGGCCACACAGCCGTCCTGGGCGTCGTGGATTTCGAGGTGGCGCTTGCTCATGCAGCGCTCGTTGGCTCCGATCCACGTGTCGATGCGGTAGGGACGGGCCTTGTGCACGGGGGCCTTCCACTCGGCCGATATGCGCGACACCACCCACATGCGGCCGCTGGCAAACATGTCTTCGACGCCGAAGCCCATGCGGTCGGCGGCGTAGCCGGCGGTTTCGAGAAATTTCGACAAAACGCTGCCCGGACCGACCATGCCGCTGAAGTCGCAGTTCTGGTCTTGCAACTGGATTTCCCTGCTGATGACTTTTTCCATCTTACTGCTGCTCCTGTTGGCGGTTGATGCGGGCTTCGATGCTGGCCAGCATGTCGCTGAGGCGCTCGATCTTGCTGCGCGTGATGGCCACGCGGCCCGAACGGATGAACTGCAGCACGCCGATGCGGCTTTGCAATTCGTCGAACATTTCCTGCGTCTCCTCGTAGAGGCCGGTCTTTTCAAGCACGACGCAGTTGTCGAGAATCTCGAGCACACGGGCGTTGTATTTGCGGATCAGGTTTTCGATGCCTCCCATCGACAAGACCTTGTCGGTCGCCAGCTTGTACAGGGCGATTTCCTGATACACCAGTTCTTCATCGACGTTGTAATAGGCTTTGAGAATATCCACCCGCTTGTCGATTTGCTTGACCACCTTCTGAACCGTGTCCAAATCGCAGTAGGCCGTAATGGTGAACTTGTGGATGCCCTTGAGCGCCGAAGGCGACACCGACAGGGTTTCGATGTTGATTTGCCGGCGCGTGAACACAATCGTAATCTGGTTGAGCAGGCCCGGGGTATTCTCCGAAAAGATGGTGATGGTATAGAGTTTCTTTTCCATGATCAGTCTCCTAACAAGATATTGGTAACAGCTTTCCCGGCAGGGGTCATCGGGTAAATCATCCCCTTTTCCTCACATTCGACCACGAGCAGGAAGGCCTTGTCGTCCGACAGCATGTCGGCGATGGCGGCGTCGAGCTCTTCGCGGCGGCCGACATGGGCCGAGCGGATGCCGTATGCCTGGGCAATCTGGCAGAAGTCGGGGTTGGCCATCGGAGTCGAAGAGTAGCGCTGGCCGAAGAACAGCTCCTGCCACTGGCGCACCATACCCAGGTAGTTGTTGTTGAGCAGGATGATTTTGACACCCAGTTGGTCTTCCTGCAAAATGGTGCCCAATTCCTGCACGGTCATCTGGAAACCGCCGTCGCCGCAAAACAGGCAGACAGTGCGGTCGGGGGCGCCGATTTTGGCGCCGATGGCGGCGGGAATGCCGAATCCCATCGTGCCGGCACCGCCCGAGGTGACCACGCTGCGCTTGTTCTTGAAACGGAAGTAGCGGATGGCCGACATCTGGTTTTGGCCCACATCGGTCACCAAAATGGCCTCTTCCTTGGTCGCATCCGACACCTTGCGCACCACTTCGCCCATCTTGATGGGGCCGTCGGTGGGGTGCAGGTCCTGTTGGATGACGTTGTTCTTTTCGCGTTCCTCGTATTCGGTAAACGAGTCGATCCATTCGGTATGTTTGGCCTCGTGCAGCAGTTGGGTGATTTGCGGCAGGGTCTTTTTCACATCGCCCAAAATGGCAATGTCGGTCTTGACGTTCTTGTCGATTTCCGACGGGTCGATATCGAAGTGGATGACTTTGGCCTGTCGGGCGTACGCGTCGAGGTCGCCCGTCACACGGTCGTCGAAACGCATGCCGATGGCGATGAGCAGGTCACATTCGTTGGTCTTGATGTTGGGGCCGACGTTGCCGTGCATGCCCAACATGCCTTTGTTGAGGCGGTAGTCCGAGGGCATGGCCGATTCGCCCAGCATGGTCCAGGCGGCCGGGATGTCGGCCTTCTCCAAAAAGGCTTTCAGCTCCTCTTCGGCCTGTCCGATGGTGACGCCGTGGCCGACCAGGGCCAGGGGCCGTTTGCTGCAGTTGATGAGTGCGGCGGCGTCTTGCAGAATCGATTCGTCGATTTCGGGTACCGGAAAGTAGCTGCGGATGAAGTGACATTTTTCGGATTTGAAATCCACCTCGGCGATTTGCGCGTTTTTGGCAAAGTCGAGCTCCACGGGGCCGGGGCGGCCGCTGGAGGCGATGTAAAACGCACGGGCAACGGCCCAGGCGATTTCCTGTTCGTCGCGGATTTGATAGCTCCATTTGGTAATCGGCTGGGTGATGCTCACCATATCGATTTCCTGAAAGGCGTCGGTGCCCAGCAGGGTTTTGCCCACCTGGCCGGTGATGACCACCAGCGGCGTGCTGTCCATCAGGGCGTCGCCGATACCGGTGATGGTGTTGGTTGCCCCCGGTCCGCTCGTGACAATGCAAACGCCCGGGCGGCCGGTGACTCGCGCATAGCCTTGGGCGGCATGTGTGGCACCCTGCTCATGCCGGGTGAGTACGTAGTGGAACTTGTCCATGTAGTCGTACATGGCATCGAATACGGGAGTGATGGCTCCTCCGGGGTAACCGAAAATGGTATCCACCCCTTCGTGCAACAAGGCTTCCATCAGGGCTTTAGCGCCGGTCATCTTACCTGTCATTTTCTTTTGTAATAGCGTTTTTGACATCAGCTGCCGCATGGGCGGCAGTTTTCAAAATGCAAAGGTAAGCATTTTTTTGCGTTTAGCGCAAAAAAGCGGCTTTTAGTTCCCGGTCGGGAGCCAGCACGGCGTGGCACGGCCACGACTGGGCCTGCTGCTGTTGGTAGCTGGCGCTGGCGCGGATGTCTTCGGACGACACGCCGAATTGCACCTGGTAGTTGCCCGCAGCGGTTTCCCAGGCCTGCGACGCCTCGTTGTACGACGCCAGTTCGTAGGCACTCACGCTCATCCGAAGTGTCTCGCTCTCACCCGGTTGCAGCAAGCGCGTCTTGGCGTAGGCCTTGAGTTCGCGGGCGGGTTTGTCGAGGCCGCCTTTCGGGGCGGCAACGTAGAGTTGGACCACCTGATTGCCGGCCACCTTGCCGGTATTGGTCACGGTAATCGTGGCGGTGAATCCGTCTTTGTCTTTTTTGACGGAGGCTTTTTTGTAGTCGAAGTCGGTGTAGCTCAGTCCGTATCCAAAGGGATAGGCCACGGGCTGGCCGCTGCTTGCAAAGTGGCGGTAGCCGATCCAGATGCCCTCGTTGTGCAGGGTGTAGTCCTTGAATTCTTCGCCTGCGCCCCAGCTGCGGTGTCCGCGGCGGTAGTTGGGAAAGTCGTTCGAGGACGGGAGGTCCGACAGGGCGACGGGCCAGGTCATGCTCAGCCGTCCCGACGGATTGGCTTTGCCGGTGAGTACGTCGGCCACCGAATATCCGCCTTCCTGACCGGGTTGCCAGGCGCACAGGATGGCGTCGGGCAGGGCGCTCCACGAGGCGGTTTCGATGACCCCGCCGGTGTTGAGGATCACCACCACGCGCTTGCCTTTGATATGGAAGGCGGCGGTCACGTCGGCAAGTAGCTGGCGTTCGGTTTCGGTCAGCAAAAAGTCATCGGCCTCTTTGCGGTCGCCCCCTTCGCCGGCCTGACGGCCCAAGGTGACGATGGCCAAGTCCGATTCTTCGGCCTGACGGTTGATGATGCTGCGTTTCAACGGCATTTCGTCGAGTTTTTCCTTGCCCCAGAACCAGCCGCGGTGCGGACGGGCCTGCTGCTCTTTCTCGTGGTAGGCCTTGTAGCTTTGGTACAGCCCGGCCAAGGTTTCGTTGACCTCGAGGCCGGCTTCGTTGAGACCGGTCATCAGGTCGATGGTGTAGGCTTTGTTGACATCGCCCGAGCCCGTGCCTCCGGCAATGAAGTCGTAAGAGGTGATGCCGAATACCGACACTTTGGGCTGGCCGCTTAGCGGCAGGGTCTGACGCTCGTTCTTGAGCAACACCATACCCTCGGTGGCACTTTGGCGCGTGATGGCGGCATGGCTCTTCAGATCGGGGCGGTTGCTAAAGGCGTAGCGGCGGAAGTGCGGGGTTTTGACCAGGTATTGCAGGATGCGTTTGACGCACCGGTCGAGGTCGGCGACATCGAGCACCCCGCTTTGCACTTTGGCAATCAGGTCTTCGGTTTGGGCGGGATAGCCGGGCTCCATCAGGTCGTTGCCCGCCTGGATTTGTGCCGCGGTGTTGCGCATCCCAGTCCAGTCGGTCATAACGATGCCGTCGAAGCCCCATTCGTCGCGCAAAATGGTGGTCAGCAGTTCTTTGCTCTCTTGGGTGAAGGGGCCGTTCAAACGGTTGTACGACGACATGACCGTCCAGGGGGCGGCCTCTTTGACGGCAATTTCAAATCCTTTCAGGTAAATTTCGCGCAAGGCCCGCTGCCCGATGACTTCGTTGACTTCGGTACGCCAGGTTTCCTGCGAGTTGCCCGCAAAGTGCTTGACGGAGCATCCCACCCCTTGGCTTTGCACGCCACGGATGTAGGCGGCGGCCGTTTTGCCGGTGACCACCGGGTCTTCGGAGTAGTATTCGAAGTTGCGGCCGCAGAGCGGGTTGCGATGGATGTTCATGCCGGGGGCGAGCAATACGTCGCAGCCGTATTCGAGCACTTCGTTGCCAATGGCGCGGCCCACTTCTTCGACCAGCTCCTGGTTCCAGGTACAGGCCAAGGCGGTGCCTACCGGAAATCCGGTGCAGTAGAAGGTGTTGTCGGTGCCTTCGCGTTTGGGGCTGATACGCACGCCGGCCGGGCCGTCGGTCAGGATGCTCGGCGGGATGCCCAAACGGGCTATGGCTTGCGTGGCGCCGGCGGCACCCGGTACCAGGTCGGTATGGGCGCCGATCATGTCGGCACTGGCGGCTGCGGCGTGGTGGTTGGTGCCGACCACCAAGGTGGCTTTTTCCTCCAAGGTCATGGCGGCTACGATTTCATCAATGTTGTCGGCTCGCAACTGGAGCTGGGCATGGCCCGACAGGCTGCCAGTCAGCAGGGCGCACAGCAGCAAAAACGGATTTTTCTTCATAGTTGGTTTGATTTGATTGGATTTGATTGTTTGTCGGGCCGGTCTCAGTCGATGAGCCGGATGGCACCTTTGTCGGCCGAGCTGACCAGCGAGGCGTAGGCCTTCAGCGATTTCGGTATCGGACGGTTGCGGTGCTTGGGCGTATAGGCTTCCTTGCCGCGCGCCAGTTCGGCCTGACGGCGTTTTTCAAGTTCGGCCTCGTCCACCTTCAGGCGGATGCTGCGGCTGGGAATGTCGATTTCAATGCGGTCGCCGTTCTCCACCAGTCCGATGACGCCGCCGGCTGCGGCTTCGGGCGAAATGTGTCCGATGCTCAAGCCCGAGGTGCCTCCCGAAAACCGTCCGTCGGTAATCAGGGCGCAGGCCTTGCCCAGGTGCATCGATTTGATGTAGGAGGTGGGGTAGAGCATTTCCTGCATGCCCGGTCCGCCCTTGGGCCCTTCGTGGGTGATGACCACCACGTCGCCGGCCTTCACTTGGCCTCCGAGGATGCCTTCGCAGGCGGCTTCCTGCGAGTCGAACACCACGGCCGGGCCTTCAAAGTGCCAGATGCTTTCGTCCACGCCTGCGGTCTTGATGACGCAGCCGTCGGCGGCGAGGTTGCCTTTCAGGATACCCAAGCCGCCGTCTTTGGTGTAGGCGTGCTGCAGGTCGCGGATGCAACCTTCGGCGCGGTCGGTGTCGAGCTCTTTGTAAGTGGCGTCCTGCGAGCCGAGTATGGTGTTGAACTTGCTGCCCGATGCACTGCTGTAGATGCGCAGGGCTTCGTCGGAGATTTGGCTGCCGGTAATGCTGTAGCGGCGGATGGCTTCGCCCAGGGTCAGGCCGTCCACGCGGCGGGCGTTTTCGCGCACCAGTCCGCCTTTTTGCAGGCATTCCATGATGCCTAAGATGCCTCCGGCGCGGTTAACATCCTGCACATGGTATTTTTGGGTGTTGGGGGCCACTTTGCACAGGCAGGGGGTCTTGCGCGAAAGCGCGTCGATGTCGTCCATGCTAAAGTCGGCTCCCGCCTCGTGGGCCACCGCCAGCAGGTGCAACACGGTGTTGGTCGATCCGCCCATGGCGATGTCGAGGGTCATCGAGTTCAAGAAGGCGTCGCGGGTGGCGATGCTGCGCGGCAGTACGCTTTCGTCGCCTTCTTCGTAGTATTTGTAGGCGTTTTTGACAATCAGTGCCGCTGCGTCCATAAACAGTTGGCGGCGGTTTTTGTGGGTAGCGACGATGGTGCCGTTGCCCGGCAGGGCCAGTCCCAGCACTTCGTTGAGGCAGTTCATCGAGTTGGCGGTAAACATGCCCGAGCAACATCCGCAGCCGGGGCAGGCGGCGCGTTCGATGCATTCGACGTCGGCGTCAGAAACGGTGGGGTCGGCCGATTGGATCATGGCGTCGATGAGGTCGAGGCGCTTTTCGCCCCATTCGCCGGCTTCCATCGGACCTCCCGAAACAAATACGGCCGGAATGTTGAGGCGCATGGCTGCCATGAGCATGCCCGGTGTGATTTTGTCGCAGTTGCTGATGCAGACCATGGCGTCGGCTTTGTGTGCGTTGACCATGTATTCGACGCTGTCGGCGATGATGTCGCGGCTGGGCAGCGAGTAGAGCATGCCGTCGTGGCCCATGGCGATGCCGTCGTCGATGGCGATGGTGTTGAATTCAGCGGCGAAGCAGCCCAGGCGTTCGATTTCGCGTTTGATTTCCTGTCCGATTTCGTGCAGGTGCACGTGTCCGGGTACAAACTGGGTGAAGGAGTTGACTATGGCGATGACGGGTTTGCCCAGTTGTTCTTTTTTCATGCCGTTGGCTGTCCATAAGGCTCTGGCTCCGGCCATTCTGCGGCCTTCGGTGCACTGAGCGCTGCGTAAGCTGTGTTTCATAGAGTCTGTTTTTTCAAAATCGATGTCCGCAAAGATACGAAAGTTTTCTGTTTTTCGTGTTATCCCCTTTCAAATGATTTTGCCCAATGTAACGGTTGTTGTCTGGAGGTTTGCTATTTACTGCAATGTAGCGTCCTCGCTACGCCATCGGTTCCTCTTTTTGGCAGGCGGTTAAGAACATCAAGGCAAGAATGCCCGGCATCAGGATGTTGGATGTTTTCATGGTATCAGTGATAAAATTGTTTGAATTCAAATTGCTGTTATTGCGACCAAGTCAATGGAGTAACTGGTTAATCTTAATCAGATGTCAGCAGCTCCTTTTGCTTTGGGTAGCTTTTTATATTGAATGATTAAATAGGCAATGAAAATTAGTTTCTCTATCAATAACAACCAATTTATTATAACGCTCCATATGGGAGAATCATAACCGAAGACATTTAAATTGGCTGCCCCCCTAAAAAACATACCTTCTAAATACGAGCATTCTTTAAAACTGCCAAACATTACGACCGTTGGTACAAGCCAGAAATTTATTTCCAGAAACATTAGTAAAAAGATACTTGTTAGTACTATTCTCTTGATGGTTAATGCTTTTAATATGAAGAATAATAGTATGAAAGTAGCTAGGATTCCTGGTGAACATAATCCAATATAGGACGTATTAATCGTATTTCCTAGTAAGGAACATGCAATCGTCAAACAAGACACTAATGTATATACATATACTGCTTTTTTCATTCGCTACTTTCTTTTTGCTTTATTTCGATATAAATGTTTTGATACTCACCATCTATGGGTTCTATCTTGTAGATTGAATAGATACTATTTTCATTTATGTCATTGCCTTTTTTATCTACATATGAAGCCAACCAGTTTATTATCTTCTCACAACCTTCAATCATTCCTTTATTATTCTTTTCGCAGGTAGGAAGCCTACTGTTAATCCGATGTAGCGAGGACGCGATGCCGAACGGGGGGGCGTACACAACTATTCTTCAAACACAAATTTATCCATGTTATCTTTCAAAAAGTTTATATAGAAATCTATCAATTCTGTACAAGTTGAGCAAAACCACTTATGATCTTGATCCGGAATCTCTTTTAGTATCCCTTGTTTAATGTCTTCCCATGAGAAGTTAATAGGTTCTTTATTATTCTTTGATAGCACCAATTCTAATCCTCCTCTATCTTGTACAAATTCTATTTCAATTTTATTATACACATAAATAACTCCAAATCGTCCATTGGCATCTTCATTCCCACTAAACAATTCTTTCCATTTTGGGAAAGTCGTTTTTACTGATTTTTTAATATATTCTACATATTCTTTGCTATCTTTCAATTTTGTTACCATAATAACCTCCAATAATTACCTTCTTTTGTAAAAGTCGCTGATTAATTATAAGTTGTTTTCACTAAATCTTTAAGTAGTTCTATTTCCTGAGGATATGATTCCCCCCGGTTCGGCGTAGCGTCCTCGCTACGCCGAACACGGGTAAAGTTAGCAAAAATCTGTTTTACGCATTTGTTTTGTCAAGAAAATCTTGTTTTGGGATGCGCTGCTTAACAAAAAAAAAACTTATTTTTGCGGTGCAATTAAACGATAACAATATGGAAAACAATTTACTCGCCGACGTACGTCGCAAAGCACAAATCTGGATCGATGGAGAATACGACGCCGAAACCAAAAAACAGGTGCAGGCGATGCTCGACAATGCCGATACCACCGATTTGGTCGAATCCTTCTACAAAGACCTCGAATTTGGTACCGGCGGCTTGCGCGGCATCATGGGCGTAGGCACCAACCGGATGAATATCTATACCGTCGGCTCGGCCACACAGGGCCTGGCCAACTACCTCAAAAAAGAATTCGGCAACAAGCCCATCAGCGTAGTGGTCGGCCACGACTGCCGCAACAACAGCCGCCTGTTTGCCGAAACGGCCGCCAACATCTTTTCGGCCAACGGCATCAAGGTCTATCTGTTCGAGGCCTTGCGTCCGACCCCCGAAATCTCCTTTGCCATCCGTTACCTCAAATGCCAGAGCGGTATCGTCGTAACCGCCAGCCACAACCCCAAGGAATATAACGGTTACAAGGCCTATTGGGAAGACGGTGCGCAGGTGATCGCTCCGCACGATACCAGCATCATCGCCGAAGTGGGCAAAATCAAGAAAGTGTCGGATATCCGTTTCCAAGGCAAACCCGAGTTGATTGAAATCATCGGCGAAAACGTCGATGCCCCCTTCTTGGAGAAAATCAGCAAGCTGACCCTGTCGCCCGACAGCATTAAGCGCAACAAGGACATGAAAATTGTCTATACCCCGATTCACGGTACCGGTGCCACCCTCATTCCGCGTGCACTCAAGATGTACGGTTTCGAGAACATCGTCGACGTACCCGAGCAAAACGTGCTGACCGGAGATTTCCCGACCGTGAAGTCGCCCAACCCCGAAGAACCCGCCGCCCTGCAGATGGCCGTGGAAAAAGCCAAGGCCGTCAACGCCGACATGGTAATGGCCTCCGACCCCGATGCCGATCGCATGGGTATCGCCATCAAGAACGACAAGGGCGAGTGGATCTTGTGCAACGGTAACCAAACCGCCATGATGTTCACCTACTACCTGTTGCGCCGCTGGTCGGAACTGGGCCGCCTCAATGGCAAGCAATACATCGTTAAAACCATTGTGACCACCGAAATGATGGCCAAGATGGCCAACAAGTTCAACGTGCCCTATTTCGACTGCTACACCGGATTCAAATGGATCGCCGCCGTCATGCGCGACAACGAAGGCAGCATGCAGTACATCGGCGGTGGCGAAGAGAGCTACGGCTTCCTCTGCGAGGATTTCGTTCGCGACAAGGATGCCGTGTCGGCCTGCGTCATGATTGCCGAAATCGCCGCTTGGGCCAAAGACCAGGGCAAATCGCTCTACGACCTGTTGCAAGACATCTACATGGAATTCGGTTTCTCGAAAGAGAAAGGCATTTCGGTCGTTAAGCAAGGCAAGTCGGGTGCCGAAGAAATCAAGAAGATGATGATGCAGTTCCGCAGCATGCCGCCCAAAGAACTGGCCGGTTCCAAAGTCATTACCATCAAGGATTACGACTCCTTGCGGATGATCGACCTGGTATCGGGCGAGACCAGCAGCCTCGAAATGCCCGAAACGGCCAACGTGCTCCAATACTTCGCCGAAGACGGCACCAAGGTGTCGGTTCGCCCTTCGGGTACCGAGCCCAAAATCAAATTCTACATCGAAGTGCAGCTGCCGTTGAAATCGAAAGCCGACTTCGACAAAGTCAATGCCGAGGCCGAGGCCAAAGTGGCCGCCGTCAAAAAGTCGTTGGGACTGGATTGATGCCGCGCCTGCTAACCGCATAAAAAAAAGACCCGCGAGGGTCTTTTTTTTGTGTCGTATGGTGCGGGGCGTCAGAACCAATGCTTGCGCACAAAGATGAGGGCGGTGACCACCGTAATCAGCAGCGAGATGCAGGCCACCGTGGCAAATGTCCAGTTGAAGATGGTGGTGCCTTGCTCGAGGTTCATGCCAAAGAAACTGGCGATCAAGGTGGGCATCATCAAGACCACGTTGATGGTCGTCAGGCGCTTCATGACACTGTTCAAGTTGTTGGAGATCACCGAAGTGTACGTCTCCTTGGTACTCTCGAGGATGTCGCTGTAGATGTTTGTCGTTTCGAGTGCCTGTTTCGATTCGATCTCCACGTCTTCGACCAGTTCGGGATCGTACAGGTCCTTGATGCCGCGCAGGTTCTTGAGGCGGTGCACCACAATGTCGTTGCCGCGGAGCGAGGTGTTGAAGAAGAGCAAACTCTTTTCGAGTCGCAGCAAGTGTTGCAGCTCTTCGTTGCGGACCGTATCGGCCAGGTGGCGTTCGGCCACTTTGGTTTGGATGTTGATCTGTTTCAGGTATTTCAAAAACCACACGCTGGCCGACAGGAGCAGGCGGAAGGTGAAGTTGACGTTGTCTTCGCGCACGATGTCCTTGCGGCGGGTGTATTGCTCAAAGTCGGGAATCATGTCGTTTTCGTAGAAGCAGACCGAGATAAACACGTCGTCTTTGAAGATGATACCCAACGGCACGGTCGAGAAGGGGGCGGAGGCCACGGCGCTGCTGTCTTTGTACGGAATACGCATCAGCACGAAGCACCAGCCGTCTTCCACCTCGATACGCGGTCGTTCGTCCACGTCTTCGATGTCGTCGTAGAAGGCCTCGGGGGCTCCCAAGGTGTTGACCACAAAATCTTTGTCAGAGGCATCGGGAGTTACGATATTGACCCAGCAATTCGATTCCCATTTGTCGCACGGCATCAAACCTTTGCCGTTTTTCAGAAATTTAATCATAGCACAGCCCTTCGTTTGGGATGAAGGGATGGCTACGTGCGACCCTTCATCCTATTGGTTTTCCAATTGTTCCGGATGATAATCGTCCATTTATGCAGTTTTTGTTGTTAAAGTGGTGCAAAGATAATTCTTTTCGTTTAAAAACGGGTAAAAAAAACGTGCCGAATTTTACATCCGGCACGCTTTTTTATGAATCCAGCCGCTGCTTACTGCATGACCTTGAACACTTTGGTTTGCGAAGGCGTTTGCACGCTGATCAGCACAATGGGCAGGCGCGGCAGCGAAATGACGGCACGGTTGCCCGTCTCGCCCTTGCTCTCGGCAATGAGGCGGCCTTCCAGGCTGAACACCTGAATCTTCGCAATCTCCTCGGCACTTTGGATATAGGCCGTATGGGCTTGGGTGTAGAGGTGGATAAAGTCGTTGGTCGAGGCACTGGTCTCCGCCACTTCGGTGCCGATGGGGGCATACTGGATGAAGAAGCGGCTCAGCTCGTTGTCGCCGTTGCTGCTGAAGGTGTAGGCAAAGCTGTCGTCTTCGAGCAGGATGGAGGCGTTTTCCTTGGTATCGACGAAATACAGGTCGTGGCCGCTTTCGGCAGCGAGTCCGTCAATGCCGGTCAACTCGATGCGTACGGTGTCCTTGGCACTCGGGAACACAGCCAAGGGGATGATTTCCGGGGCCTCACCAACCGTCCAGATGTCGGCAAAGCGTTGTTGTGCCTTAAAGGCGATGGCAGGAGCCTTCGATCCCGTAAAGCGCAGCAATTCGGCATCTTTATCCAAGCTGAACTCGTTGTCGCTGCCGTCGCGGAGAATCATCATGGCGGTGTTGCCGAAGCCCTTGCGGGTTACCGATGCTTTGAAGACCGTGCTCTCTCCGCGGCCTGCGCGCAACTGTGGCGTGGTGGCTTGGTTGACTACCGACATCTGTTTGGTGAAGAGGATGCTTTGGCCTTGCTTGTCGGCCTGGACTTGTACAAAGAAGGCTTGCAGGGGTGCCAGTTGCGAGAGGCTTCCCGAGGCGCTGGTGTAACTGCCGTCGCCGGCTGATGTGTAGTTGACGTAGACGGGTTGCTTGAGTCCGTTGATCAACGAGAATTGGTTGTATATCAAGTCTTTGTTTGCTTCAAAGAACACATCCAAGTCCAACTCACCGAAGAAGGGGTTGGGCAGCAGCACATAAGCTCCGTTGTCTGTAGCGTTCGACGGGATTGTCACGGTATAGACGACATCGCCGTCGGGTACGCTGTGGTCGGCGTTTTCATAGATGAAACGTCCGCTCAGGTCGCGTCCGCCGCTGGGCAGACGTTCGGTATTGCCGCTGAGTTCCTTGGTCGATTCGTCGTAGTGCAGGTAGGTCGTCCAAGTTTTCGGGAACTCGAGGGGTACCGGTTGAATGGACGGTGTGCTGCGCGACGTCAAGTCGAGGTTGTCTTCGGTCAGGTTGGGGTAGTAGAGCGAGCCGATGCGCAGGCCGAATCCTTTGCCGTCGAGCGGTACGGTCGTGTTGTTGAACGGCATCGACCAGTCAACGGTAGCGCTTTCTTCGCCCGTGGCGGGAACCACGTTGTGTACCCGCATTTCGGTGGTCGGGTTCAAACGGCCAAAGGCGTAGTCGCCCGAGTAGGTGTCGTGCAAGGGGTTGCACAGGTTGTACCAGGTCAGGGTATTGAGCCCGTCGAGTTCGAACGAGGCGCTGGTGTAGTCGAGCAAGTCGGTGCGTCCCATGCGGGCACCGCTTTCGAAGTGGATGTTGCCGGTGGTGGGCGTCAGCGTAAAGTTCTGGTCGCGGAAGGGAATGCCTGCCATTACCAGGTATTCGTCTTCGTCGAGCAACATCGGGTACGAAGAAGCGCCTGTCGTGATGATGGCCGTGCTGGTGGCCAGCGGAGCAACGCCTTCGTCCCACGAGCTGCCGGCGTGCCAAACCGAACCGCGTCCGCTCCAGTGGAGCGTGGCCGGAACAATTCTCAGTTTGAACCGGGTGTCAATGCCGTTGCAGGGGCAGTCGCCGTCGGCGGCCGAGGCGGTCAGGTTGAAGGTGTAG
>JAGCZK010000168.1 GCA_017960065.1 Paludibacteraceae bacterium | reverse complement strand
GGCTCCGTTCGACTTCAACGCCTCCACTGCCCCTTCCAACAACGGGTAGGTGATGTCGGAGTTCCAATCGGCCACCGCAATGGCAAAACGCTTGCGGCGGACAACGGTTTCCGGTGGAAGTGTTGTCGGATCGTAATCCGAAAGGTTATGGAGTTTGGAAGCCATGGACTTATTCAGAAACCATTTCGATGTACTTGTCGACTTCCATCACATCCGGAAGACGCACCTTTCCACCGCATTCCTCTTTGATTCTCTGATAGGCCTTGAGTGCCTTGTCTTTTTTACCGGCGCTCTCGTAAGCCTTGGCCAGTTTGAACAAGGCGTTGGCTTTCACCAGTTCCAAATCGGCTTTGGCAGCCTTTTCGAAATACTTGATGGCATTGTCCAGGTCTCCCTGTTGGGCATAGCAGTCGCCCACGGTAGCCAACACGTTGTATTTGAGCACATCGTCTTTCAACGATACGTTTTTCAGGCTTTCGATGGCCTCGTCGTAACGACCGAGTTTGTAATACGACAAACCGGCATAGACTTTGGCCAGTTTCCCGCTCTTCGTCCAGCCGAATTCATCGGCGATGGCAGGGACTCCCGGGAAATCGAGGCTGTCGCCTTCGAGCGAAACCTCGTAGTTTTGAATGGCAAAGTAGTTTTGACCAAGAGCCAGCTGTGCGCTCGCCTCGCTTTCTTTCGACTCCATCACCGAGTTGTACACCAACACACCGGCAACCACCAGCAAAAGGACGCCCAGCGCAATTAACAAGGCTTTTTTATTTTCAATAATAAAGGCACCTGTTTTCGACAAGGCCATATCTACATTTTCTGTTACCTCTTTTTCGGTCGTCGTCTGACTCTCTACATGTTTTGCCATTGCTGTATCAATTTTATTTTTCGGTTTGCAAATTTACACTATTTTTTTTGAAAACCGCCATAAGTAGCAGAATTGTTTTCATCGTCCAATAAAAAAATAGCGTTTTCGTTTTTAGTTTTCAAGAAATTCATTACCTTTGCACTCGGAATTCGGGAAACACCCGGGCATCCGACATTCAAGGTTCCTTGGCCGAGTGGTGAGGCACCGGTCTGCAAAACCGTTTACAGCAGTTCGATTCTGCTAGGAACCTCCAACAAAAAAGGTCTGCAAATGCAGACCTTTTTTGTTATTGGCAGCCGCCCACCGGGTTACAGCGAGCGCACTTCGTAGATATGCTTCATTTCGCGGATATGGTCGAGCACCTTGTGCCACTCGTCCACCGAATGGACATAAAGTTTGATCGTGCACAAAATGATTTCGTCGTTGGTAAAGCTCTCGATCGACTCGATGCCCAACTTCAGGTTGCCCGACAGTTCGGTCATCAAATCGAGCAAAAAGCCGTTGCGGTTCACTGCCTTGATCCGGAAACCTACCGGAAACTCCTTTTTCACTCCCGACAAATCGACGTTTTCGATGCGGTCGCCCTGCTGGGCCGACAGCGAAATCGAAAGCGGGCAATTGCACTTGTGCACCAACACGCGGCCGTCTTCCTGCTTAAAGCCGACCACCTCGTCGCCCGGCAGCGGATGGCATTCTTCACAGAACACGAAGTGCAGGTCGGTGTCATCGACCCGTTCGCGCGTCAGGTACTGGCGAATAAAGTTGCGCGCCTTATAGGTCTTGGCCACATTCACCCAATCGGCCTTGGGTCCGCCCTGCTCGTCGGTGCCGATACGCACGCGGTCGCCACGCTGCAACACCGTTTTGATCGAACTCAACTGGTCGTTAATGATGGCATATTTGGCCTGGTCGCCCAGTTCGGAACCAATCTCGTAGGCAAAGTCGATGGCCGTCGAATCTTTCGGCAGGCTCACCTTGCTGCCGTCGGCGGCAAACACCACGATGTCGTCGTTGTAGAAACTGCTGACCACATCTTCCATGTAGCGGCCTTCCTTGCTATGCGAGGCAATGTCTTTGAGCACATTGCGGAACTTGTTGATCCAGACATCGACTCCCGACTCGCGCTCCATCAGACAGCCGTAGGTCGAAAGCAGTTCCATCTCCTTCGACTGGATATGCACTTCCATCCAGCGGCCTTCGTTGCCCATCAGTTTGCAGTGTAGGCTGCGGTAGCCGTTGTCCTTCGGCATGTCAATGTAATTGTTGACGCTGAAGGGCTTTTCGGTGTACATGTCGGTCAGCAACGAATAAATGCGCAGGGCCAGATTCTTTTCGGAATACCCCAGCTCACGCCAGTTCGAGAAGGTGATATTGACCACGCGGATATGCTCCAACTCCTTGAACGAGAGGTTTTCGCGCTGCTTTTTGTACCAGATGGAATAGACCGAACGCGGGTCGCACGAAACCGAGGCCTCGATTCCGTTATCGGCCAGACAGTGGCGAATCGGCTCCATCCACTTTTCGGCGGCCTCGGTATGCTGGGCCACATAATCGGCGATTTGGTTCTCGACATGGTCGTACTCGTGGGGAGAACGGTATTTGAGGCTCAAATTCTCGAGCTCGGTCTTAATTTTGTACAAACCCAAACGGTTGGCCAACGGGGCATAAAAAAAGTCGGTTTCGCTCGCGATTTTCACTTGCTTCTCCAACTTCATCGATTTCAGCGTCCGCATATTGTGCAGCCGGTCGGCCAACTTGATCAACAAGGCTCGGATATCGTAATGAATCGAGCTGAGCATCCGGTCGAAATTATCGACTTGTTTGGAGGTGACATAGCCCGACTTCTGCTTGGTGACCGCGCCCACCAAAAAGGCGACGTCCTCGCCAAACTTGGCGGTAATGTCCTCGATGGTATAGGGCGTATCCTCGACCACGTCGTGCAACAGACCGGCAATGACCGGGTTGGTGCCCAACGACAAGTCGTCGTTGATAATCCGAGCCACCGCAATCGGATGGGTGATGTACGGCTCGCCGTCTTTACGATATTGAGAGGAATGGGCCTTCTCCGCAAAGTAATACGCTTCTTTGATCCGTTCGACATCTTCGGCCGTATGGGTCAAAGCAACTCGTTCAAACAGCGCATCGCGCGCATCCTCCACCAACTTTTTATAATCTACCGACATAGGCTTAAGGTAAAAGTGTCAGAATCCCGATAAAAAAACGATTCCAAACACAAAATTACGAATATTTTCAAAGAAACGTTCCAAATGGAGGATTAAAATAGACAAAAAAAAGAGCCTCGTGTCGGATGACACAAGGCTCTTCGAAAAACGGCGGCTACCTACTCTCACACTATACGCACTACCATCGGCGCAATTGGGCTTAACTTCTCTGTTCGGAATGGGAAGAGGTGGAACCCCAACGCT
>JAGCZK010000167.1 GCA_017960065.1 Paludibacteraceae bacterium | reverse complement strand
CGGCTACCATCCCGAAATCGCCCTGCTGCTCAACATGGAGCGCGACCACAAGGAAATGGACGAACTGCACGAACTGTTCTCCACCTTTAAGGCCCACACCAAACGGGCGTTTATCGTCAACCGCGACCAACGCGAGAGCTGCTCGCTGTCGGCCAACGCCGCCAACGACTTTGCCTGCAACGACCCGTCGGCAGGGTTTGTCGGGAGCGATTTTGAACAGAAAGGGTTTGAAATCCGCTTCAAGGTCAACGGCATCGACTGCCGCCTGCCCCTCATCGGCCGGCACAACATGGAAAACAGCCTCGCTGCCATCGCCGCCTGCCACCAGGCCGGAGTCAAGGTCGGGGAGGCGGTCAAGGCGCTGGCTTCGTTCGAAGGCATCTACCGCCGCACCCAACTGATCGGGCAAACCTGTTCCAACATCACCGTCATCGACGACTTCGCCCACAACCCGTCGGAAGTGGCCTGCGCCATCAAGGCCTGCCAATCGGTTGCCCCGCGGGTAATCGCCTACTTCCAGCCGCACGGTTTCGGCCCGCTGCGGTTTATGCACAAGGAGTTGGCCGAAGACGTTGCCGCCGTATTGCGCCCAGACGATGTGTTCGTTGTAGGAGACGTGTACTATGCCGGCGGTACGGTGACCCGCGACATCCAGGCGGATGTCGTGAGCGATGCGGTCTGCCGGGCCGGAAAGAAGGCCATTTACGGCAAGGACAAAGAATTCTCGAAGCAGGTCATTCTGGAGCAGGCTTCGCCCAACAGCGTGGTACTGGTCATGGGCGCCCGCGACCCGCACCTCACCGACTGGGCCAAAGAACTTTTACTCGGATTGGAATAAACGCCGGAATTACCGGGCCGGACGTATCAGCCGGACACTCATGCCGTAGCGGCGTCCCTTGCTGGCGTTGGGTTGCAAGAACTTCGGCGAAAATCCGAAGAAATAGGCGCCATAAGCGCCTACATGCGTCGATGACCAATAACAGCCCGAAAGTTTGAAATCCGACAGACTGTCGCCGAGGCGTTGGCCCGAAGCCGGCAAAAAGACGGCTCCCTGTTCGGCCATCTGCGACCAAAGCGCGCTGTCGAACTTATTGTCGGTGTAGGATTTGTTCTGATACTTAAGCACCATGCTCCAATATTCAAAATTCCAATCGTCGGGGAAGAGAATCAACCCCGGGATTTTTTCGACCGTCGCCAACGTATAGAGGCTGTCGCAGTGCAAGCGGACGGTCAGCAGGTGATTCCACTCGGCAGCGGTCGGTGTACGCCAGTCGTAAGAACCTCCGGCATTGGAAATCTGTACCTTGCCCCAATCCGCACAGGCATAGTCGCCAGCCAAATCAGTGCTATACGAGCCTCCCGGATAATAATCCGACTCCGTAACCGAATTCGCATAGGGCATATTCGCCACCGCTCCGGTATTCTGGCCCGACGTTCCCCATCCGAACAAATCGATCCAGTTGCTGGAAGTCGAGGTCGGATTGGCATTGGTCGCGCTGATGTCGTAGGGGTGTTCGGCAAAACGCCAGATTTTGCCCGATGCCTGATATTGCAGGTTGGCGGGTGCAAAATAAACGTAACTTCCGGGGGCAACCTCAAACGAGTGGGCAGGTTGCACTTGCGGCTCCTCCTTCTTGCAGGCAGCCAGCGCCACCAAGGCGGTCATCGCCAAACAGGTATAGAAACAATTCTTTTTCATTCGGTATTGGTTTTAAGGGTTAAGGTTCATCATCTTAATAAACGGCCTGGCACACCTGACGCACATTGTCGCTGGCGCCCAAGGTGTAGAAATGGAGGCTGGGCACGCCGAAAGCCTTGAGGTCTTTGGCCTGCATGATGCTCCACTCCACGCCCACCTGACGGGCCTCATCGTTGTTTTTGCAGGCCGACAGGGCTTTTACCAGGTCTTCGGGCAAATCGATGTTGAAGGTTTGCGGCAGCAGGCTGAGGTCGCGCACCGACGCAATCGGCTTGATGCCGGGCACGATGGGGATGTTGATTCCCTCCTGGCGGCAACGGCGGACAAACTGCTTGTACTTTTCGTTGTCGAAAAACATCTGGGTCACCGCATATTCGGCTCCCAGTTCCACCTTCTTTTTGAGGAAGGCGATGTCGGTTTCCATATTAGGAGCCTCGAGGTGCTTTTCGGGATAGCAGGCCACGCCCATCGAAAAATGGGTCACTTGCGGCGATTTGAGGGTGTCGTCGAGGTAGATGCCCCGGTTCATGTTATTAACCTGCTCCATCAGATCGGTGGTATGCGCATGCCCGTCTTCCTTGGGGATGAACACGCGCGAGCCCTTTTGCGGGTCGCCGCGGAGCACAAAGAGGTTGTCTATTTCCAAGAAGTTGAGGTCGATCAGCAGGTTTTCGGTCTCCTCGCGATCCATACCGCTGCATATAATGTGCGGCACCACCTCTATATTGTACTTGTATTTGATGGCAACCGAGGCAGCCACCGACGAAGGGCGCTTGTGCACCACCCGGCGCTGGATGCTGCCGTCGGGCAGGGTTTTGTATTGGATGTCGGCCGCATGCGAAGTCATGTTGATGTAGGCCGGATTGAACTCCAGCAAATTGTCGATCGACTTGTAAATGGCATCGATCCCCTTGCCCTTGAGAGGCGGAACGAGTTCGAAGGTAAACAGCGGCGACGTGGCCTTGCGCAATTTTTCGGCGATATTCATGGATAAAGATATTCGGATAAAAAACCTCTTTTTTCAACGCCCCCACAGCATGCTTTAGAGCACCACAGACGGGCGATGTTAAAAAAAACAAAAAAAATCGTTCTAAATCTGTGCAAAGATAAGAAAAAATTTTTTTACCTTTGCAAACAACTGAACCCTAAACACACACTTATGAAAAATCATTTTCTTGGAATCGCCTTGGCGATGATGACTCTTTTCGGAGTTCATGCACAAACAAACTTCTACGTTTTTAAAACGGACGGCACATATGTCACTTACGCAGTGGCCGACGTGGACTCCATCGGTTTTGCGCTTCCGCAAGCCAACCCCAATCCCGATCCCGATCCGGATCCGGACCCGGACCCCGATCCCTGTACACCGACCAATGTGGCCAACGGACGCAACAACTACTGCTTCACCACATCGAACGCCAACAACGGCACGCAGGGATTCTGCTATGTAGGTGCCGGATTCAACGCCATCAACATGTGCAACGAGAACTTCACCAACGGCAACAACCTGCTGGGAGCTACGGCAACTACCGCCGAAGCGGCCGTCATGGTGGATCTGGGTGAAACCTATTCGGTATCGTCGGTACGTCTGTATCAAGGTTCGACCAATGCCAACTACCCGGCTTCCTATTGCCGGTCGTACACCGTTTGGTATTCGACCCAGGCCGTCAATGCCACCAACCAAGGCAACATTACCTGGCAACAGGCAGCCGCCTACAACCAAGGGGCTATCTACAACGGCGGTACGGTAGTGGTCGGCAATGCCGCCAATACGACCACCACCGGTGACATCGTCAATTTCGACGCTGTCAATGCCCGTTCCATTAAAATCGTATTCAACAAGAACGCCTGCAACGGCACGGGCAATCCGGCCGGCACGGTCAGCATTGT
>JAGCZK010000166.1 GCA_017960065.1 Paludibacteraceae bacterium | reverse complement strand
GGCCAAGTGCGGTCCGCGGCAAAGGTCAAAGAAATTGCCTTGGCGGTAGATGGTGATCGTACCGTCCTGCAAATCGTTGATAAGCTCGAGTTTGTAGGTTTCGTGGCGGTCGCCGAAGAGCTTCAGGGCGTCGGCCTTGCTGATTTCTTCGCGAACCAAATCGCATTTGCGCGACACGATTTCAGCGAATTTGGCCTCGATAGCGGCAAAATCGCTCTCTTTGATGATCACGCCGTCGCCCGGATCCACATCGTAGTAGAAACCGTTTTCGATGGCGGGGCCGATACCGAACTGAATGCCGGGATAAAGCTCTTGCAGGGCTTCGGCCATGACGTGGGCGGAGGTGTGCCAGAAACTGTGCTTGCCCTCTTCGTCGTCCCACTTCAGGAGTTTCACTGTGGCGTCGGCCGTAATCGGGCGGTTAACTTCCACCACGTCGTCGTTCACCTTGACGGCGATGACGTCTTGTGCCAAACGAGAACTAATGCTTTCGGCAATCTGCATGCCCGTTACTCCGCTTTCGAATTCACGGACCGAACCATCGGGAAACGTAATTTTAATCATATCGAGTTGTATTTACTGTTTTTCAAAATTAACCCACAAAAATAATACTTTTTTGGGAGAGAACCGCTATTTCGGGCGAAATTTACACCAGGGGGCCAAACCGCAGCGTTCGCAGGCGGGCCGTTTGGCCGTGCAGACATAGCGCCCGTGCAGCAGCAGCCAGTGATGCCCCACCGCCCACTCGTGCCCGGGCACGTGCCGGCACAGGATTTTTTCGACGGCCAGCGGGGTCGTGGCCGAAGCCGGCACCAGCCCCAAACGGTGCGACACGCGGAACACATGGGTATCGACCGGAATAGCCGGCAGCCCAAAGGCCACCGCAATGACCACATTGGCCGTTTTGCGGCCCACGCCGGGCAACAACTGCAACGCATCGGGGTCGCGGGGCACTTCTCCGCCAAAACGCTGCACCAGGCCCTGCGCCATTCCGACCAGATGCGCCGCCTTGCTGTTGGGATAGGACACCGACTTGATGTAGGGCAACACCTCATCGGCCGTGGCCCGGGCCATCGATTCGGGGTCGGGGAAGGCGGCAAACAGCGCGGGCGTCACCAGGTTGACGCGCTTGTCGGTGCATTGGGCCGACAGTATCACCGCCACCAATAACTGAAAGGGATTTTCGTAGTGCAGTTCGGGTTCGGCCACCGGCATGTTCGTCCGGAACCAATTCAAAACCGCTTCATATCGCTGAGAGAGTTTCACGCCATTTCCATGCTATCGGACAAATCGAGCTTTGTCCCGTCCTTTTGCACAAACTCATACTGCAAAAAGGCGAAGTCCTGATTGGGAATCAGCCGGAAGGCGAAACCGTAACGCCAGCGCCATTTGCGGTAGAGGCTCCAGAAGCCCTTGGTCAGGTAGGCGTACACGTACGGATGCACATACAGGTGGAACCGGCGGGCGTGCAACTGATACACCGCCATGTCAATTTTTTCGCGCAACATGTCGGCAAACAGCAGCGACGGGCGGATTTTGCCCTTGCCGGCACAGGTCGGACAGGTTTCCTGCGTATCGATCTGCAGCACCGGACGCACCCGCTGGCGGGTGATTTGCATCAGACCGAACTTACTGAGCGGCAACACGTTGTGCCGAGCCGAATCGCCCTGCATATTGTCGCGCATACGTTCGTAAATCTGCTGTTTGTGCTCGTTGGTGTGCATGTCGATCAGGTCGATGACCACAATGCCGCCCATATCGCGCAAACGCATCTGACGGGCCACCTCATCGACGGCGATCATATTGACTTCAAACGCATTGTCTTCCTGCGCGTTGCCGGCCTTCGTGCGGGTACCGCTGTTGACATCGATGACGTGCAGGGCTTCGGTATGTTCAATCACCAGGTAGGCGCCGCGTTTCATCGGCACCACGCGGCCAAAGGCCGACTTGATCTGTTTGGTGATGTTATAGACATCAAAAATAGGCAGGGCGTCGTCGTAAAACTTGACCAGACTGGCCTTTTCGGGCTCAATCAGGCTCAGGTACGACTTTACTTCCTCATAGACCTGGCGGTCGTTGATAATGATGCTTTCGTAGTTGGAGTTGAGGTGGTCGCGCAAAATCGCCTCGGTGCGTCCGACCTCTTCGTACACCAGTGCGGGGTTGGTTTTGGTGCGGGCAATGCGGGTCAGGGTCTCTTCCCAACGCTTCACGAGCACCTGCATTTCGTTTTCGAGTTCTTCGGCCTTTTTGGACTCGGCCACCGTACGGATAATCACGCCATAGTTGCGCGGACGCACGGCTTGGATAATCTTGCGCAGGCGGTTACGCTCGGCCCCCGACTTGATTTTCTGCGAGATCGACACCTTGTTGGAGAACGGGATCAGCACCAACGAACGACCGGCAATCGACAATTCGCTGGTCAGACGCGGGCCTTTGGTCGAAATCGGCTCTTTGGCCACCTGCACCAAAATCTCCATGCCCTGTTGCAAAAACTCACCGATCTTGCCCTCTTTGGGCAGCTCGGGCGAGAACTGCACCTTCGACATGGCCAGACCCTTCTTGCGGTTGGCCAACAGCCGCTTGGTGTATTCGTAGGTGGTCGAAAAATGAAAGCCCAGGTCCAGATAATGCAGAAAAGCCTCCTTGTCGCTGCCCACCTCGATAAAAGAGGCGTTCAGGCCCGGCATCACCTTGCGCACTTTGGCCAGGTAAATATTACCGACCGAAAACGACGCTTCGCGCGATTCTTTGGTCAGTTCCACCAACCGTCCGTCTTCGAGCAGGGCGATGGTGATTTTGTCGGGTTTTACATCTAAAACGAGCTTACTCTCCATTCAATTCTTAATTGGGCTGTCAGAAAAACCTGCCGGCAATTCGGAATTTTCCAATCCGACAGACTTATAAAGAAAAGAACAAACTTGAAAACCGAAGTTTGTTCTTTCTATGATTTTATCAACGCTTGTACAAGCTTATTTTTTCTTGTGACGGTTCTTTCTCAGACGTTTTTTACGTTTGTGCGTTGACATTTTGTGTCTTTTATGCTTCTTTCCGTTTGGCATAGTGGTAAATATTTAATTTGATTACTTATTCGAACCTTTAACCTCGTTGACAAACTCTTTGGCGGGCTTGAACGAAGGAATCACGTGTGCGGGGATCGTAATGG
>JAGCZK010000165.1 GCA_017960065.1 Paludibacteraceae bacterium | reverse complement strand
TCACTACCCTGGGGCAGAACATCACCGCCCTGGAAATTGACGGCACCTTCGACGACTGCCAGGCGCTGGTAAAAGCCGCTTTCATGGATGCGGAACTAACTGAGGCACTGCGCCTTACATCGGCCAACAGCATTAACGTGGCGCGCTTCCTGCCGCAGGCCTTCTATTACTTCTGGGCCTACGCGCAGCTGCAACGGCTGGGGCTGGCCGACAACGTGGTTTGCTGCGTGCCCAGCGGCAACTTCGGCAACATCACCGCCGGCCTGTTCGCCGCCAAGATGGGCCTGCCCGTCAAGCGCTTTATTGCCGCCAACAACCGCAACGACATTTTCTACCAATACCTGCAGACGGGCGAGTACCGTCCGCGGCCTTCGGTGGCGACCCTGGCCAACGCCATGGACGTCGGCGACCCGAGCAATTTCGCCCGCGTTTTGGATTTGTACCAAAATTCGCACGAGGCCATCTGCAAGGATATCAGCGGTGCCTACTACACCGACGACGACATCCGCAGCATCATTCGCGCCTGCCTGGCAGAGAACAAGTACCAGCTCGACCCGCACGGCGCCTGCGGCTACCAGGCCCTGAAGGACGGCCTGCAACCAGGCGAGACCGGCATCTTCCTCGAAACCGCCCATCCGGCCAAATTCAAAGGGACGGTCGATGAAATCACCGGTGGAAACCTCGACATCCCGTCGAAGCTGCGCAAATTCATGGAAGGCACCAAAAAATCGGTTCCCCTGTCCAAAAATTTCGACGAATTCAAATCCTATTTGCAACTCAACGCCAAGAAATAGGAACAAATCGAAAGCAATCGCGCCGATTCCGTAAAAAAATCATCGGATTCGGGCTTTCAACCCTCAAAAAAAATGTTCGAACCGCACACGATTCGAGCATTTTTTTTGTATATTTGCAATATGTCTGCAACGGAGATCAAACACCAAGGCGAAATCATTGGCCGGCGTTCGGACGGCACCCTCGACATCCGGGTCGTGCGCCACGAAGCCTGCCAGGCCTGCAAGGCCCGCCAACTGTGCATCCCCGATGAGCAAAACACCGTCATCATCAACGCCATGCCCGACGGCGACGACTACCAAACCGGCCAAACCGTTTGGGTGAGCGGCCGCAGTTCGGACCGGCGGACAGCCGTTTGGGGCTTTTACCTGCTGCCGCTGATACTGGTGGTGGGTGTGCTAGCGGCGGCACTGGCCCTCGGGGCTGGCGAAGCGCTGAGCGCCCTGATGGCGTTGGGAGTGTTGGGACCGTATTTGATCGGGTTGCGGTACATGGACAAAAAGTTAGCGAAAAACATCCGTTTCCGGTGCAGCCGGGAACCATCATCCGAATAAGCAGCGTATGCAGATCATCTTGTACACCGTATTGTTGCTGGGAGGCATCGGAGCCTTTGCCGCCCTGGCCCTCTACCTGACCGCCAAAAAATTCAAAGTCGAAGAAGACAGCCGCATCGATTTGGTCGAAGCCGCCTTGCCCGGCGCCAACTGTGGCGGCTGCGGACAGGCCGGTTGCCGCCAGTTTGCCGAAAAATGCGTGAAAGCCGGGTCGCTCGACGGTCTGCGCTGCCCCGTCGGGGGCGACGCCACCATGCGCGCCATTGCCGACGGCCTGGGCCTGCAGGCGGGCGAAAGCGACCCGCAGGTAGCCGTCATCCGCTGTGCGGCCGAGTGCCTCAAGCGCCCCACCACCAACCGTTACGACGGAGCCAAAAACTGCAGCGTCGCCCACATGCTCTACATCGGCGAAACCGACTGCGCCTACGGCTGTTTCGGCTTCGGCGACTGCATCGCCGCCTGCCAGTTCGGTGCCTTGAGCCAGAACTCCGAAACCGGTGCCATCGAAGTCAACGCCGACAAGTGCACCGCCTGTGGCGCCTGCGCCAAGGCCTGCCCCCGCCATCTGATCGAAATCCGCCGCAAAGGCCCCAAAAACCGCTACGTCTATGTCGCCTGCGCCAACCAGGACAAAGGCGCGGTAGCCCGCAAGGCCTGCGAAAACGCCTGCATCGGATGCACCAAATGCCAAAAGACCTGCGAATGGGATGCCATTCAAATCGAGCATAACCTGGCCCACATCGACGGCGACAAATGCCGGATGTGCCGCAAATGCGAAGAAGCCTGCCCCACCAAGGCCATCCGTTCGGTCCATTTTACGAATGAAAAAGCATAAGATAGATGAAGACCTTTAAAATTGGCGGTGTTCATCCGCACGACAACAAACTGGCCGCAGGGCGGCGTTTCGAACCGGTTCCCCTGCCCAAGGAAGCCATCATACAACTCAACCAGCACATCGGTGCGCCGGCCGTCCCCGTGGTGGAGCCGGGCGAAGAGGTCAAGGTCGGCCAGCTCATTGCCAAGGCCAACGGTTTCGTTTCGGCCAACATCCACAGTTCCGTATCGGGCAAAGTGACCAAGATCGATGAAATCATCGATGCCTGGGGCGCCCACCAGCCGGCCATCTTTATCGAAGTGGAAGGCGACGTGTGGATGCCCGACATCGACATTTCGGGCAAATTCAAGCCGACCTGCAACCTCAGCGCCGACGAAATCAAGCGGAAAATCGCCGATGCCGGCATCGTCGGTCTGGGCGGCGCCTGCTTCCCGACCCACGTCAAGCTCAACCCCCCCAAGGAACACGTCATCGACACCCTGATTGTCAACGGCGTGGAATGCGAACCCTACCTGACCCCCAACCACCGGCTCATGATTGAGAAGGGCGAGGAAATCATGGTGGGCGTTCAGATTCTGATGCGCGCCTTGGGCGTCGATACCGCACTGATCGGCATCGAATGCAACAAACGCGACGCCATCGAAGAACTCGAGCGCATCGCCGCCCGCAAAGAGGGCATCCGCATCGTTCCGCTCAAGATGAAATATCCGCAAGGCGGCGAAAAGCAACTGATTCAGGCACTTACCGGCCGCGAGGTCAAGAGTGGGCAACTCCCCTCCTCGACGGGCGTGGTGGTTCAGAACGTGGCCACCGTATTCGCCGTTTACGAGGCCGTCCAACTCAACAAACCGCTCATCGAAATGTACATGTCGGTCTGTGGCAAGGAAATGGAACAGAACGGCAACTTCCGCGCACGCATCGGCTGTTCGGTCAACGACGTGGTCAACATGATCGGCGGCATGCCCGAAGTGACCGGCAAAATCATTGCCGGAGGCCCGATGATGGGACGTGCCATGATTCACCTCAACACACCGGTCACCAAACGCACCACCGGCATCACCTTTATCAGCCAAAAGAGCGCCCCGCGCTTCGCCAGCTCGCCCTGCATCCGCTGCGGACGCTGCATACAAGCCTGCCCGATGGGACTGGAACCCTACCTGCTTTACAAAAAAGCCCTACAAAAAGACTGGGATTTTATGGAGGCGCACCACATCATGGACTGCATGGAATGCGGCTGCTGCACCTTCACCTGCCCCAGCCGCCAGCCCCTTTTGGATTTCGTACGGCTCGGCAAAGCGACCGTAGCCGCCAACATTCGCAAACGCAAATCATAGTAGCATCATGAATAAACTGATTACACCAGCTCCGCACATTCACAGTGGCGACAGTGTCACCAAACGGATGGGGTACGTCATTCTGGCGCTGTTGCCGGCATGGGGTATCTCCATCTGGCAGTTCGGGCTCGGGGCCCTCGCGGTCACCCTGATTTCGATCGCCTCCTGCGTGCTGTTCGAATTTCTCATTCAGCGTTTTCTGCTCAAACGGCCCAATTCGACCGGCGATTTGTCGGCCGTGGTCACCGGCCTGCTGTTGGCCTTCAACCTGCCGAGCAACCTGCCCTTCTGGATCGTCATCATCGGTGCGCTGGTAGCCATCGGCATCGGCAAGATGAGCTTCGGCGGCATCGGCAGCAACCCGTTCAACCCGGCATTGGTAGGCCGTGTGTTCCTGCTGATTTCGTTCCCGGCACAGATGACCTCGTGGCCGTTGGCCGGACAAGGCTTTGCGCACTACATGGATGCCGAAACGGGCGCCACACCGCTGGCACAGCTGGCTTCGCAAGGGCTGAGCCCCGACCTCATGGACCTGCTCATCGGCCGCATCGGCGGTTCGCTGGGCGAGGTTTCGGCCATCGCCCTGCTGGTTGGAGGGCTGTTCCTGCTGGCGACCGGCACCATCCGCTATTACATTCCGGTGAGCATTATGGCCACCGTCGCCCTGTTTACCGGCATTTTGCATGCCTGTGGCATCGGGGCCGACCCGCTGACCCACCTGCTGACCGGCGGCCTGCTGCTTGGCGCACTGTTCATGGCGACCGACTATGCGACCTCGCCCATGACCAAACTCGGACAAGTCATCTACGGCATCGGCATCGGTATCATCACCGTGCTCATCCGCGAATTCGGCATCTACCCGGAGGGCATGTCGTTCGCCATTTTGCTGATGAACGCCGTCACGCCCTTGCTCAATCATTTAACCCCTAAACGCTTTGGAGGAAACTGATTATGAAGAAATTACCCTCCACCATTTGGCCCATGTTGGCCTCGTTGACCGGTGTCTGCCTATTGGCCGGGCTGCTGCTGAGCGGCACCTACTACCTGACCGGAGACGCCATCGCCGAAACCGAAAAAAAGCAACAGGAAAAGGCGGTTAAGGCCGTTTTGCCCAAATACAAGAAACTCGAGACCGACACCGTCAACGGCATGCCGCGGCACAAAGCCTTCACCCGAAAAGGCGAATACGTGGGTACCGCCATCGAATCGACCGTCAATGGCTTTGGCGGCCCGTTCACCGTCATGGTCGGCTTCAACAGCGACAACAAAATCACCGGCTATCAGGTGCTCAAACATCAGGAAACACCGGGATTGGGTTCCAAAATGACCGACTGGTTTGTCGAAGACCTGGCACAATGGTCGCCCGAAGGACACCCGCTCAAACTCAAAAAAGACGGCGGCACGGTCAATGCCATCACGGCAGCCACCATCTCGTCGCGCGCCTTTATCCTTGCCATTAACCAAGCCATCGGTGCCTGCGTCGATACCCGGCCCGACACCGCCACCGGCGCCACTGCAAAAACGAAAGGAGGCCAGCATGAATAAGAAACTTGCCATCATCGTCAACGGCATTTTGCACGAAAACCCGACCTTTGTGCTGCTGTTGGGCATGTGCCCGACCCTCGGCACCACCACTTCGGCTATCAACGGCTTGGGCATGGGCTTGGCCACCGCCTTCGTGCTGATTTGCTCCAACTTGGTGATTTCGCTGTTGAAGAACCTGATTCCCGATAAGGTGCACATTCCGGCCTACATCGTGATCATCGCCAGCTTCGTCACCGTTTTGCAACTGTGCATGCAGGCCTGGCTGCCCGAGCTCAACCAAAGTTTGGGGCTGTTTATCCCGCTGATTGTGGTCAACTGCATCGTGCTGGGACGCGCCGAAACCTTCGCCGCCAAAAACTCGCCGTTCGACTCGGTGCTCGACGGCCTGGGCATCGGTTTGGGCTTCAGCCTGGCGCTGACCTTGCTCGGAGCGGTCCGCGAACTGTTAGGAAGCGGCCAGCTGTTCGGCTACAGCATTTTCCCCGAAACCTACGGCAGTCTGATTTTCATCCTGGCCCCCGGCGCGTTTATCGCCCTCGGCCTCTTGATCGCACTTGCCAACACCCTTAAAACAAAAGCGCAATGAACTATATCCTGATTATCATCACCGCCATTTTTGTGAACAATATCGTATTGTCGCAATTTTTGGGCATCTGCCCGTTTTTAGGCGTATCGAAGAAGATGGACACCGCCGCCGGCATGTCGGGTGCGGTTGCCTTTGTCATGGTGTTGGCCACGCTCATCACCTACCTGCTGCAGCATTTTGTGCTCAACCCGCTCGGGCTGGGCTTTTTGCAGACCATCTGCTTTATCCTGGTCATCGCCTTTTTGGTGCAACTGGTCGAAATCGTGCTAAAAAAAATCGCGCCGGCGCTCTATCGAGCCTTGGGTGTGTTTCTGCCGCTGATTACCACCAACTGTACGATTTTGGGTGTGGCCATCATGGTCATCCAAAAAGACTACAACCTGCTCGAGAGCGTCGTGTTCGCCCTCGCCACCGCCATCGGTTTCGCCTTGGCCCTGATTTTGTTTGCAGGCATCCGTGAACAACTGGAACTCAGCGACTTGCCCAAGGCCATGAAGGGCACTCCCATCGCACTCATCACTGCCGGCATTATGGCCATGGCCTTTATGGGATTTTCGGGTATCGTGTGAAAAACGTCCTGATTGTCACATATTATTTCCCGCCTTCCGGCGGATCGGGCGTGCAGCGCTGGCTCAAGTTTGTCAAGTACCTGCCCGCCTTCGGCATCCGCCCCATCGTGCTGAGTGTGGATCCGGCCCAGGCTTCGTATGCCCAAACCGATGAGAGCCTGCTCGGCGAAATCCCGGCCGAAGCGGTCGTCTGCCGCAGCGAAACGCACGAGTTGTACGGCCTGTACAAGCGCCTGACCGGCGAAAAGAACGTCCCCTCGGGAGGCATTCCCAAACCGCAGAAACATGCGTTTTGGCACAAGATGGCACGGTTTGTGCGCGGCAACTTCTTTTTGCCCGACCCGCGCCGCGGCTGGAACCGCCCGGCCTTCAAGGCGGCTTGCGAGCTGATTGGACGCTACGGCATCGACACCGTGATTACCACCAGCCCGCCCCATTCGAGCCAACTCATCGGGCTGAAACTCAAAAAACACTATCCCCACCTGCGCTGGATCGCCGACTTCCGCGACCCGTGGACCGATATTTTCTTTTATCGCGACCTGTACCCGACGGCGCTGGCCGACGCCATCAACCACCGCTACGAGCGGCAGGTGCTCGAGGCCTGCGACCGCGTGCTGGTGACCTGCGACACGGCCGCCCGCAGCTTCGCCGCCAAAAGTGACCGTATCGGCCCCGAAAAATTCACCGTCATCACCAACGGCTACGACGAGGAAGATGTGGAACGCGCACTCGCCGATTTTCACCCAACACCCAGCAACAAACTGACAATCAGTTACTTTGGGGTTATCAACCTGGTCAACGAACACGAACTCGACGGATTGTTCGAGGCCTTGCGCCGCTACGCCTCGCGAAAAGCCGTCTGCCTGCGCTTTTACGGACAATCGACCGACAAGCTCTGCCGCCTCATACCCGAAGATTTGCAGGACAGCATCGAACTCTGCCCCTACCTGCCGCACGACGAAGCCCTGCGCAGCATGGCCCAAAGCGACCTGCTGCTCATGATCAACCACCAGGGCGATTCGGCCTCGGCGGTCATCCAGGCCAAAGTGTTCGAATACATGGCGGTCGGAAGGCCGATTCTCTGCCTGTCGGAAACGCCCGACAGCGACACCGCCCGCATCATCGCCGACTGCCAGGCGGGCAAAACGCTCCGCCACGCCGACCACGCGGGCATCGGGGCCTTCCTCGACCAGGTGCACGAAATGCCCGCCCCGCTTCAGGAGCGCATCCAAACCTTCAGCCGCCGGCACCTCTGCCAGCAACTGGCCGGGCTTCTAAACTAAAATCCCTTAAAAATTCCGTTGAGATTTTGCTATTAAATCTAAAAGCATTATCTTTGTACTAAATCTTAATTCTTTCACATGAAGTACAGCGAACTTCACAAACGTCTGCGCAACTTTTCACTTAAATCATGAGGTGGCTGAGAAAACTTTAAAGAACATTATTCGGGATTCAGGTATAAAATAAGGCAATCATGAAAAAATACATAGCTCACATTGAAAGTAACGGGAAAGGATGGTTCAGCGTCTATACCAAAACCGAGTTTCCTTTCGGCGTTATGGGCGAAGGAGCCAGCATTGACGAGGCTGAAAACGACTTCTTGGCGGTTTTCAAAGAAATGGCCAAGCGGCATCAGGAACGCACAGGTGAGGTCGTCACCGCCGATTTTTCGTTTGTATTGGACATGTCGGCCATTCTTCAGGAGAGCAAGAAATACATTTCGTTCTCGGTGCTGGCAAATGTCACCGGCATCAGCGAATCGCAAATCTCACAATACGCCTGCGGCACACGCAAACCCAAGCAACAACAGCGGGAGCGTTTGATCAACGGAATCCACTCCATTGGGAAGAAGTGCCTTTCGATTGTGTAGTTGGCCCCGATATTGGAATTTCGGCTTGCAAAGCGAACATTTTCGGGCGACAAACACGCACCGTATCGGTATTTTTCGTAATTTTGCGAGGAAACTTTGAAAAACCTGATTATGATGAAGAAAGTGGCCTTGTTTTTGATGCTTTCGGTGCTTGGCCAAGCGCTGGCGGCCCAAACCTCGTCCAAACTGAGCGGTACCCCGATGGGGGCCCTCGGAGTCGATTATAACACCAACGAACCGACCGACGTTTCGGCCTGGGCCTTCGACGGCAACCTCAACACCGCCTACGCCTCATACTACCGCAAATTCGGCTGGGTCGGTCTGGGCCTCGACGGGCAATATGTCATCACCCGTGTCGGCTATGCCCCGCGCAACGGCTGGCCCCAACGCATGAACTTGGGCGTGTTTGAGGGTGCCAACCTCGAAGACTTCAGCGACGCCGTGCCCCTCGGCATCATCACCGAGCAACCGGCCGAAGGACAGATGACCTATATGGACATCCACTGCTCGCGCGGCTTCAAATACGTGCGTTTCTGCCACACCAATCCCGGTAGCGGTGCCGATCTCAGCAGTGCCGACACCGTGCGTTGCAATGTGGCCGAATTGGAATTTTACGGCTATCCGTCGGCAGGCGATGACTTGCACTTGTTTACTCTGACTAATCTGCCGACCGTAACCATTCACCTTTTTGACAACAAAGACGTAGTCAACAAAACAGACTGGCTCGAGGGCCGGATTTCGGTCATTTCGCACAACGAAGACGGCTCCACCTCGATTCACACCGACACCCTGCAAATCAAAGGACGCGGCAACGCCAGCTTCAACTTTGCCAAGAAACCCTACAAGTTCAAGCTCAACAACAAGGCCCGCTTGCTCGACATGCCGGCCAAGGACAAGCGTTGGACACTGATCAACAACGTTGGCGACAAAACCTTGATACGCAACCTATTGGCCTTTGACGTTGCCCGCTGCCTCAACATGGAATACGTACCCGCCGGACGCTCGGTGGACGTAATGCTGAACGGCGAATACAAGGGCAACTACCAGCTCTGCGACCAGATTGAGCGTGGCAAAAACCGCGTGGACATCGAAGAGATGCTGCCGACCTTTACTGCGGGGACACCGCTTACCGGCGGCTACATTTTCGAAATCGACGCCTACGCCGAATGGTACTACTATGGCGACGGAAGCGACCGCGAAGAGTTGGCTGCGCTTCGCGATGTATCGTGGTTCTACTCCAGCCGCAACACGCCGGTTTCCATCAAGTATCCCAAAGACGACGAAATCGTACCGCAACAGTCGGCCTACATAAAACAGCAGTTCAACGAGTTGGAGAACCGTGTCTTTGCCAACAACTACAAAACCGCCACGCCCAACTACAAGGACATGTTCGACATCAAGTCGTTTGTCAAACACTTCATCGTGGGCGAGTTTTCGGGCAATACCGACACCTACTGGAGTGTGTATATGTACAAGCGCCGCGGCAACGACACCATCTTCACCGGCCCGGTATGGGACTTCGACCTG
>JAGCZK010000164.1 GCA_017960065.1 Paludibacteraceae bacterium | reverse complement strand
GCGAACAGGAGGCCAGCGAGTTGCGCCAAAAGGCCGAAAAGAAAAAATGGTCGGAAGAGGTTAAGACGCTGGTGCTCAAAGAAATCGCAAAGCTCGAATCGAAGCCGACCCACTCAGCCGACTATGGAGTCCAGCTCAACTATGTGCAGACGCTGGTCGATCTTCCGAGGAACGAATACACCAAAGACAACTTCAACCTCAACGTGCCGAACGCATCCTCAACAGCGACCACTTCGGGCTGGTCGACGTCTAGGAACGCTTCATCGAACACCTGGCCGTGCTCAAGCTCAAAGGCGACCTCAAATCGCCGATCCTGTGTCTGTACGGGCCTCCGGGAGTGGGCAAAACCTCGCTGGGACGTTCGGTTGCCGAAGCGCTCGGACGCAAATACGCCCGCATCTCGCTGGGCGGCCTGCACGACGAGGCGGAAATCCGCGGACACCGGCGCACCTACATCGGTGCCATGCCCGGCCGCATCATCCAAAACCTCATCAAGGTACATTCGGCCAACCCGGTGTTTATCCTCGACGAAATAGACAAGGTGGGCAACGATTTTAAAGGTGACCCGGCCTCGGCCCTGCTCGAAGTGCTCGATCCCGAACAGAACAGCGCCTTCCACGACAATTACCTCGACATCGATTTCGATCTGTCGAAAGTGCTGTTCATCGCCACAGCCAACTCCACCTCCACCATTTCGCGGCCGCTGCTCGACCGCATGGAGCTGATCAACATCAGCGGATACATCCTGGAAGAAAAGGTTGAAATAGCCGTCAAACACCTGTTCCCCAAGGAATTGGACAACCACGGCATCGACCCCAAAGCCGTATCGCTGCCCCGCAAAACGGTCGAAGCCATCATCGAAGGCTACACCCGCGAATCGGGCGTGCGCGCCCTCGACAAGCAACTGGCCCAACTGTGCCGCAAGCTGGCAAAGAAAATCGCCATGGAGGAGGCGTTCGACAGCACCATCACGCCGGCCAGCCTCAAAGAATGGCTCGGACCGGTGCAGTTTACCCGCGAAACCCAGTCGAAGAAGGCCGAAATCGGCATCGTCACCGGCTTGGCATGGACCTCGGTGGGCGGGGAGATTCTCGAAATCGAAACCAGCATCAACACCAGCAAGGGCACGGGCGTGCTGACGATGACCGGCAACCTGGGCGATGTCATGAAAGAATCGGCCACGCTGGGCCTCGAGTACATCAAGGCCCACCAGAGCGAATACGGCATTGCCGACGACTTTTTCGAAAAACACAAAATCCACATCCATGTCCCCGAAGGGGCGATTCCCAAGGACGGTCCTTCGGCCGGTATCACCATCACCACCAGCCTGCTCTCGGCCATTACCGGCCGCCGCGTACGCAAGCACCTGGCGATGACCGGCGAAATCACCCTGCACGGCAAGGTATTGCCCGTAGGCGGTATCAAGGAAAAGATTCTGGCGGCCAAACGTGCCGGAGTCACCGACATCATGCTGTGCCACGAAAACCGGAAAGACATCGAGGAAATCAAGCCGATCTACCTCAAGGGCGTGGAATTCCACTATGTAAAGGACATTCGCGAGGTGATTGACTTCGCCTTGCTGCCTGCCGAAAAATAATTGCAAGCTTGAAACGCACCCTTATCTGGTTAATATGGTGGTGGGTGGTCATTGGCGCACAGGCGCAAATCAACACCAACCGGCTGACAGACATCGGCCGCAACGCCCTGTATTTTGAAGACTATGTGGTGGCCATCCAGTACTTCAACCAGGTCATCAAGGTCAAGCCCTATCTGGCGGAGCCCTATTTTTACAGGGCCTACGCCAAAATGAACCTCGAAGACTGGCACAGCGCCATCGAAGACTGCGACAAGGCGCTCGAAATCAACCCGTTCCTACCCAAAGTCTATTACTGCCGGGGCTATGCGTTGCGCATGATTGGCGAGCGCCGCAAATCGACGGCCGACCTGCGCTCCTCGCTCAAATTCGACCCGAACAATATCGGCACCACCAGCCTGCTGATCGACAACCTGATCGAAGACAGCCTCTACACCGAGGCGCAAGCCCTGTGCGACACCATCTTGCGCAAATACCCGCACCACGCCGACTTGTGGATTGTGCAGTCGCAGATCCAACTCGCCGTTGCCGACACGACAGCCGCCATCCGCAGCCTCGACCAGGCGGTCGCCAACAACAAATACGCCGACCTGGCCTTCGCCATGCGCGGCCATATCCGCTATCTGCAGGCCGACTACCCCGCCGCGCTTTCCGACCTCGACAAGGCCATTTCCATCAATGCCTTCCGGGCCGATTATTTCGGACACCGCGCCATCATCCGCATGAGTGCCAAAAACCTGCGGGGGGCCATGCAAGACTTCAACGAATCGATTGCGCTCGACAACCGCAATGCCGGCACGTATTTCAACCGCGGTCTGCTACGTTTTGAAGTGGGCGAAGACAATTTGGCCATCGAGGATTTCACCACCTGTCTGGCCCTCGACCCCAACAACGACATGGCCTACCTGCAGCGCGCCCAGGCCGAAATGCAGGTGGGACAGTGGCGCGAGGCCATCGACGACTACAACGTCCTCATCGGACATTTTCCCGATTTTGTCCCCGCCTGGTACGGACGCGCCCACGCCAAGCGCATGCTGCGCGACCGAGCGGGAGCCGACCGCGACGAATACACGGCCCGTCAAATCGAAGAGGAAGTGACGAGCGGCAAACGCCAGCCCCATGCGGGCACTGGCAAAAAGGAGCAGCCCGATCCCCAGGCCCGGGCCATCGTCGGCGACCTCAACCGCCAACGCCCCGACAAATACAAGAGCGAATTGCGCGGACAAGTGCAATACAAAGAGATTCAAATCGAGCCCATCGGAATTTTTGCCGTGGCAGTGGCCGACTCGACGCTCGAATTTTCGCGCCGCCGTTTGGGAAACACCGATTTAAGCGAATGCAACCGGCAGGCACACAGCACTTGGGGATTCTGCATCCACACCCGCAAGCCCAACGCCCAGGAACTCGAAGGGTTCTTCCGGAAGATCGAGGCATTGGGCAAGCGCCTCAAGGCGGATTCGACCGACTGGGCAGCCCGTTGGCACCGCGCACTGCTATTTGAGGCGGTTCAGGATTACGAAAGCGCCTACGCCGACGAATGCCGGCTGATTGACCGGCGGCCCGAATGCGGGCTTTTCCGCCTTATGCGTGGCAACAACCGCCTGCTGCATTTGCAGTACCTGTACGGAGACGAAGAATGGTCGCCTTCCGAAATGCAACTGGCCGAGGCCGACTTTCGCGAGGCCCACAAGTTGGACCCTTCGCTGACCTACGCCCTCTACAACCAAGCCTGGGTGGCGCTCAAAAGCAATCAGCCCGGCAAGGCCGTGCGGCTTTTTGAAGAAGCGCTGCAGGCCGATCCCGAATTGGCCGAGGCCTACTACAATCTGGGGCTGATTCTCATTTCGCAAGGCGACAAGGAACGTGGCCGGACGCACCTGAGCAAAGCCGGCGAATTAGGAATCCAAGGCGCCTACAACGTCATCCGCAATTACGCGTACTAAACTAACCCCTCTCCACTGTGTCGAGACCTCACCCCCGGCCCCTCAGACCTCACCCCCGGCCCCTCTCCTAAAAT
>JAGCZK010000163.1 GCA_017960065.1 Paludibacteraceae bacterium | reverse complement strand
GAAGGAATCACGTGTGCGGGAATCGTAATGGTCTCGTTCTTGGCGATATTGCGGGCAACCTTCTCAGCGCGTTGTTTCACCACGAAACTACCAAAACCTCTCAAGTAGACATTCTCATTGTTTTTGAGCGAAGTCTTCACTTCTTTCATAAACTGCTCCACCACGGTCAGGATAGTGTTTTTGTCCACCATAGCCGTACCATGCTTGCTGTTCAACTCATTAAAAATAGCGTTTACAATTTCAGCCTTAGTCATAATATCTTGTTTTTACATTACTTTCCTCAAAACGGACTGCAAATATAATGATTTTATTTTCAACCTTAACGATTTTTACAAAATAAATCGATTTTTTTTCAGAAAAGCCCGTAAATGCGTACTTTTGTCGAATCAATCACGTATGGAAACCAGCGCACGCATACAAAAATGGTTCGCCGAAAACGGGCGCGACCTGCCGTGGCGGCACACCCGCGACCCCTACCGGATCTGGGTGTCCGAAATCATCCTGCAGCAAACCCGCATCGAACAGGGAACCGACTATTACCACCGCTTTTTGCAGCAGTACCCCACCCTTTCGGCGCTGCAGCAAACCGACGAAACCACCCTGCTGCGCCTGTGGCAGGGCCTCGGCTACTACTCGCGTGCCCTCACCATGCTCAAGGCGGCCCGGGCCTGCTCCGGGGCCTTTCCCGACCGCTACGACGATCTCATCGGCCTGCCCGGCATCGGCGACTACACCGCCTCGGCCATCAGCAGCTTTGCCTCGGGCGAATGCCGCGCCGCCGTTGACGGCAACGTGCAGCGCATCATTGCCCGCCTGTACGACCTTGAAGAGCCGGTTGACAAGCCGGCGGGAGCCAAATCCATTAAAATGCTGGCCGATGAGTTGCTCGACCGCAGGCATCCTGGCAACCACAACCAAGCCATGATGGACTTCGGAGCACTGCAGTGCGTTCCACGCAATCCCGACTGCCACCAGTGCCCCTTGCAGGCGCAATGTCTGGCCTACGCCCGAGGCACCGTCGGCGAGCGGCCCGTCAAACTCGGCAAGACCAAGCAGCGTAAGCGCTGTTTTCACTACCTCGACCTGCAGGCCGGCCACACCCGCTTCCTGCGCCAGCGGCCCGAAGGCGATATCTGGACGGGCTTGTACGAATTTTTTCTGATCGAATCGGACGAGCCGCTTACCAGCGAAAGCATCCGCCAGGCGCTGGGCTCCGACCGTTTTGAAATCGGCCGGCAGTCCAAGACCTACCGGCACGTGCTCAGCCACCAGCAAATCTATGCCGACTTTACGGTGATTCTCCTGCCAGGCGGCGAGGCAGCGCCGCCGGGGATGGTGGCCATCGGCCCGGAAGCGCTCGACAGCTACCCGCTCAGCCGGCTCACCCTGCGCTACCTGCAAGACAGCCTCCAATAAAAAAGAAGGCACCGCGCTGGCGGTGCCTTCTTTTTATAAAAGGTGTCGGATTAATAGCCCGTACGGAATTTGCCAGAGCTGATAATCTTCTTCTTGTTATGCATGAAGTAGTACACCACTACTTGTCCGCTCGGTCCGTTATAGACGAAGCCGTTTGCCTGACGGCTGCAGATATCGTCGATATTCGGATCGACCAGATCCAGATCGGTGGTCAGCAAAATGCGGCCCGACAAATCGGTCAGAACCAGCATGACATTGCGGGTGTCGGTGGTAAACTTCCAGCTGCCGTCGCCTTGAGCGCTTACGCAGACATTGTCTTCGGTCGGCTCTTGGGTCGGGTCGTAGTCGCTCGGTACGAACTGAATCACATACGAATCGAAGCTGCCGTCCTGCGCTTCCACCCAGATGGTATAGGTCAGGCCAATCGTGGTCGTTTCGACGGTTTGTGCGATTTCCTGCAATTCCCATTCCACCACATAGGTCGAGTCGAGCACCTTGGTGCCGAACGGCACGATGTAGATGTACTCGCGTTTTTCCGGGTCAAAGTCTTTGAACGCATTGCCGTTGACCGTGATGTTGTTGAGTTTGGTGTTGTCGGACAGGCGCACCTCGGTGCGGACAGTGTAAATCCGGACTTGACCGTTATCGGCCGTCACCTTGACGTTGAACACGCCGATGGGATCGCCGTTTTCGTCGGTCTTGATGTCGAGCACGGCCGTTGACAGGTTCGGGTCAACCAACTGCCAGCCGAAATCGGCAGCCGTATGCGGCAAGGTGGCCGGATCGGTATAAGGCTCGTATTGCAAGAGGTACGACAGCGTTTCGGGATCGAAATCCGTCACGGTCTGTCCGAAGACGGTCAAATCGCGCAAGCGGTTTTCGGAGGATTTTTCCACCTCGAAATACAAGGCGTAAGACGATACTTCGATGCCGTCCTGAGCCACTACCGTCAGTTCGTAGTTGAAGGTGGCGATAGCGCCGTGTTCGTCGTAGGTGGTCGAAAGCAGGTCGATGACCACCGACTCGTAGGGGCAATCCTCACCAAAGATGTCCTTCATCGAGTCGTAGCTGATTGCGGGTTCGGCTTGCGTACCGAAGGGCAGCAAGATTTCGTACGGGCCTTCGTCGGTCGGGTCAAAGTCGGCCACGGCCGTGCCATCGTAATAAATCATCTGCAACTGCGACTCGTGCGACTTTTCGTTGCTGAAGGTCACCGTGTAAGTCCGATCGGTACCGTCGGCTGCCGTAACCACAATGACGGCGGTTTCGGTCACTCCCAAGGTCTGTGTCTCTGGCGTTACCGTCTGATCCTCTTCGTCGGGCACAGCCGTAACCGTCACTTCGGTGGTTCCGTAGGGCAATACCACCTGGTAATCAAACTGGTCTTCGACAAGTTCGATTTCGCCATTGTTGACATACAGGCCGCCCAAGGTCTTGTTGTGCGATTTTTCGACCACAAAGATCAGGTTGTAGTTGTTTTCGGCACCGCTTTCCGACTGTACATGGATGTTATAGACGCCTTCGGCCCCGGCCGTTTGGTCGTTGACTGTCACCGTCTGCCATTCGTCACCGGCCACATAGTCGATTACGGGCAGCTCGGTCGTGCCAATCGGCAACATGCAGGTATATTCGAAGGTTGTGGGGGCAAAGCCACCCAACAGGTTGCCGTCGAGCGTGATTTCCTGCAACAGGGCGTTTTCCGAAAGCAGGAACACGCAAGTCAGGTGATACTCGTTCACGGTCTGCTGGTCGTCGGCCAGTACGCGGATGGTCACTACCGAATCCTTACCGGCGGCAACCGTGTCATACGAGATTGTCTGCCACTGGTCGCCGGCGATGGCTTCGATTTCGGGCAGGGTCTTCACACCCACCGGCACCTCAACGGTGTAATCGAAGCGGGCGGGATCGAAGCCCGAGAGCGAACTGCCGTTGACGAGGATGTCGCTCAGCGAAGCGTTGTGCGACTTCAGGTAGGTGAAGGACAAGGTGTAGGTCATTTCATCCACCCCGTTCTCAGCCAAAACGTGCAGCACAAACTGGTCGGCGGTATCGGCCAAGGTATCGACTGTCTGGGTCAGATCGCCCTTGACGAAGGTCACTGCCGGACGGCTGAGCGTACCCACGGGCAGTTCGATTTCGTAATCGGTCGTCAGCGAGCTGAATTCGGGGATCCAAGCACCCTCACAGGCAATCTCCTGCAACCAGGCGATATTGGAGGGTTCGACGCTGAAGAGGATTTCGTACGACTGGCTGGTCTGGCCGTCTTCGGCCGTAATCACGATGGTAGCCGTGCCGTTGAGGCCTTGGTCGGTCACCACTACGCTTTGTCCGTCGGCACCGCTCACCACGGTGATGTCGGGCAGCACTTCGGTACCGAAGGGCAGTACCACTTCGTATTGGTGCGTGTTCACGTCAAAGCCGCTCAGCATCGAGCCGTCGAGCAAGATGCCCTCGATGGTCACATCGCTCGAGTAAACCGCGTTGAACGCAATGGTATAGACATTGGTGGTCAGGCCGTCTTCGGCCTCAACCGTCAATACCACTTGGCTGTCGGACACCTCGTCGGTCACCGTCTGGAAGGCGTCGCCGCGCTGCCAGCTGATGGTCGGACGGTAATTGCCGGCCACGTCGAGCACATAGTCAAACTTGTCAGACTCGAAGTCGGTCAGCGTTACATAATCGGCTGCCAGGTCGTCGAGCAAAGCGTTCGACGATTTCTGTGCCAACAGGTTGATTTCATAAACATTTTCATCGACACCGTTCTCGGCCGTCACCGTAATGTAGGTCGGTTCGCCGAAGCCCTTGTAATCCACCGTGATCTGCTGGCCACGCGCGGCTCCCAAGGCCTTCAAGTCGGGCAAAACGGGCTGCGTCAGTTTCGGCGTGGCCGAAGGAACGGTCAGCGAGTAGCTGAAGCGGTCGGCGGCAAAGCCTTCGATCGAAACTCCGTCGATTTGGATATCGGCCAGCAAGGCGTTGGACGACAAGTCGTTCAGCACTGCCAGGCTGTAATTCTTGGTAGTCAGGCCGTCGGCCGCCGTCACCGTAATGGTGTAAACCGCCGTCGTTTCGTCGTAGGCGAGCGTCAGGGTTTGGCCAACCTCGGCCGCTACCGGCTCAACATCGAGGGTCTCGCCGGCAATGATGGCATATTCGTACTCATCGACATTGGGGTTGAACAAGGGGTGCGAAGCACCGTTGACACGCAGGTCGGCCAGCAAGGCGTTGGACGAAGCCTGGTCGTCGAACACCAGCGTATAGGACTTGGTCTGCGACGAAACCGCATTGTTCAAAGTGATGACCAGCGAATCGGCAGCGACAAAGGCCGAACGTTCGTCTTCGGCACACAAACCGTTGTAAGCGCCATAGAGTGCCTGGCCTACCGCACGCGGGTGGCGGTATTCATAGACATCGGCCGCGTAGTTGAGCGATTCGCCGCCTACTACAAACAGGTCGGCCAAAACCGCTTCGGAAGTGGCAATCGCAGCCACCGACGACTGAATAGTGTAGGTGCGGGTGGCGGCACCGTCTTCGGCGGTTACCGTCAGCGTAGTCAATCCGTTCACTCCGCCTTCGGTCAAAACGACCGTTTGGCCGTCGGATTGTTTTTCGAAGCTGATCTTCGGCAACAGGGTCGTTTCGGCAGCGAGCGCCACGTCATAGTCGGTTTGGGCAGGGTCGAAGTTCAGACCGACGCCAGCCATCGACAGGCTCTTCAGGGTGGCGTCGTTGCTCTTCGACGGTACAAACTGAAGGGTGTATCCCAACTGGTCACCGTTTTCGGCCGTTACCGTAACAACGGTCTGCAAACCGATAGTGACAAACGACACGTTTTGGAAATACGAACCTTTGACCACTTGAATGTCGGGTGCCACGCGGGTGGCGTTGG
>JAGCZK010000162.1 GCA_017960065.1 Paludibacteraceae bacterium | reverse complement strand
TAGGCAAAGGCGTCCTCGTTTGCTCATAGACCGGTTCTGTCGAAAAATCCACCGTATCCTCGCGAAGCGCTTCCCGATTTATACAGAGGTTTCCAACCTTCACCCCTTCCAAGAAATTTACTGTTCCAAATTCTACTATGGGGGCGTTCGGTAAACCTCTACTCCTCCAATGACATCGGTATTCAATCAGGTAAAAGCCATCTCCAATAAATTTGAACTCATAACTCCATCCTCCTGCGGCCATTTGGTCAAAATCAAGTGTCATTCCACCAGGGGAAACTACCACAGACAGCTCCGGAGGAAAATAAGTTCCCCTTCCGTCGCAGATACCTTCCAAAAATTCCCGGTTCTCAAGAACAACCGAATAACCGGAATCCGTTGCAAGTGCGAGAATAAATCCCCGGCGGCTATGATTGTATTTATATCCATATTCACCTATTTCTACGAAATCGGAATCATTACGCATGAAGTAAAGGAACGCATCCTTCAACCCGTCTTCGTTGACATCCACATAGCAGACGGAATCCGACCAATCTTCATCCGCCAGGACATAGCCTTCCGGAAACAACATCTTCGGGTCATCCACCGTATAGCCGACACGGGGAGTATAGTCCCGCAAAGGCGCGTAAGGAAAATCTATTGAGGGGCTTTCCTGGGCGTAGGCAGAGGGCAGTTTGAGCAGTTCCCCGTTGGAATCCGCATTGGAAGGATCCTTTCTTTCGGCCGCATGGACTGGAATCGAGTCCGAGTGCGCATCCTTGGTGGAATCCACACTCTTGGCGCAAGCGCCGAGCAAAAGCAAAAAGAAAAGCAGAAGGTATTTTTCTTGCTTGCTTTGACAAAAGAAACACCCTCTGCCCTTCATATTTCAGTGCCGCTTAGATAATTCCAAGCAATTTTGCGTTTTTGGTAATCTTTTCGACGGCCTCGTCGATCTGGTCGAAGGTGTGCGTGGCCATCAGCGAAATGCGGATCAGCGTGTCTTCCGAAGGAACAGCCGGCGAAACCACCGGGTTGACGAAGATACCGTCTTCGAGTAACATCTGCGTCAGGCGGAAGGTCTTTTCGTTGTCGCGTACAAACAGCGGGATGATCGGCGTGGTCGTATGTCCGATTTCGAAACCGATACGGCGGAACGCATCGAGCATACGGTGCGTATTGGCCCAAAGCTGTTTGGGACGCCACGTTTCCTCCTGCATCACATCCAAGGCAGCCAACACGGCACCCGTAGCCGCCGGCGTAATGCTGGCCGAGAAGATGAAGGTGCGCGAGTTGTGGCGCAGGAAGTTGATCACATCCTTGTTGGAGGCCACGAAACCGCCGATGGTCGCCAGCGATTTGCTGAAGGTACCCATCACCAGTTCGACCTCGTCGCTCAAGCCGAAATGCTCGCAGACGCCGGCACCGTGCTCGCCGAAGAAGCCCAGCGAGTGCGCCTCGTCAATCATGATGGAGGCATTGTATTTTTTGGCCAGATTGACCATTTCGGGCAGATTGCAGACGTCGCCTTCCATGCTGAACACGCCGTCCGAAACAATCATCTTGATTTTGTCGGGTTCGGCCTTCTGAAGGAATTTTTCCAACTCCTCCATGTCGTTGTGCTTGTATTTGAACTGTTTGGCCATGCTCAGGCGCGAGCCTTCGATAATCGAAGCATGGTTGAGACGGTCGAGGTAGAGATAGTCCTGACGGCCTCCCAGGCAGGGAATGACGCCCGAATTGACCGTAAAGCCGGTGGCATACACCATGGCTTCCTCCTTGCCAACCAGTTTGGCCAGACGTTCTTCCAGTTCGAGGTGGATATCCAGCGTACCGTTCAAAAAACGCGAGCCGGCGCAACCGGTACCGTATTTTTCGGTAGCCTTGATGGCCCCTTCCTTGATACGCGGGTGGTTGGTCAGGCCCAAATAGCTGTTCGAGCCCATCATCAGCACGGGTTTGCCGTTGATTTGTACGATAGTGTCCTGATCGGAAGAAATGGGGCGGAAGTATGGATAAACCCCTAATGCCTTTGCTTTTTGGGGTGCGTCGTATTGCGCAAGGCGCTCACTGAGAATACTCATTAGTTCGCTTTTTTGGTGTTAATTTTTTCGACTGCAAAATTACAATAAAATTCACAAAAATGCACTACTTTTCCGAACAAAATCAATTCAAATCCAACAGCCCTTCCGGAATCCGCATATCGAGGCGGCGCGCCTCGTGATCGACCGACTCGATGTAGTCGGCCGTTGCCGGAACCAGCCGTTCGCCCCGAGGGGTGTCGAGCACAAACAACACGTTGGCTGTCTGGTCGTTCACCTCAACAATCCGTCCGCAATCCTGCCCATCGGCGAAGACCGAAAAACCGATGAAATAGTCGTAGGTGTAGTCCGACTCCTCCCGACGGAGTTCAACCGGCAGGTAAAGCGTCTGGCCGCAAAAAGCCGACGCTTCCGACTCCGAATCCACCCCGTCGAGCACTATCAGGGCCGACTGGGCCGATTTCTGACGGCGGCTGGCGATAAAAAACGGAACAAACAAGCCGTCTATCCGAACAAAGACACAATCGGTCCGGTCAAAGGCGGTGCTTTGGTACGAACAAAGCAGTTCGCCCTTCACCCCATGGGTTTTGAGCACCGTTCCGGCAGGAAACAAATCATTTTCGGTAATCATAAGGCAGACAATTCAAATCGGTGGTTGACCGAAGGCGGAATCTCTTCGGGATAATGCGTGACAAAGATCAGGCTGCGCTCTATCTGGGCGGCAAAGCAACCGATCAGGCGCTGGCAAAGCCGCTTGTGCGACAGGTCCATGCCATGAAACGGCTCGTCGAGAATCAGAAGTTCGGGGTTTTTAATCAGCGCGCGCAAAAACAGCAGCATCCGCTGCTCGCCCGACGAAATCTTCAAAAACGACTGCCGCTCGAGGTGACGGAGTCCCACCCGGTCGAGCCAGTCCTGCGCCAAACGGGTTTGCGCCGCCGTGCACTTGCAAAACAGGCCCACGGTATCAAAAAAGCCGGATTCCAACACCGACAGGCAAGGAATATTTTCGAGGTAATACAGGTGCATTTCGGACGACGTGTAGCCGATACGGCGCTTGATGTCCCAAATGCTCTCGCCACTGCCCCGCTTTTTGTCGAACAGCCAGATGGGCAGGGCGTAAGCCTGCGGATTGTCGGCAAACACATAACTGAGCAAGGTCGATTTGCCCGAGCCGTTGGGCCCTAACAGCGCCCACTTTTCGCCCCGGCCGACAGTCCAGCTCAGCTGCCGCTGAATCAGGCGCTGGCCGTAACGGATATCAATCCGGTCCATGCGCAAAACCTCCCGGTAGTCGCCCACGGTGGTCTGTGGGGTCCCTTCCGGGAATGACAGGCCGGCAAAATCCGCCTGTGGCTCGACGTGGACAAAGCCTTCGACCGGCCCGGCATATCGGGGCGCACAATTCTCCAAGTGCAAAACGTGAGTGGTACAGGGCGGAATGTCGCGCAGCACCGGTGTCAGCACCAACAGTTGCACACCGGCCGCCATCAGGTGGGTCATCAGCCGGTTGAGCCGCCGGCGCGACTCCTCGTCCAAACCGATAAACGGGTTGTCAAATATCAACATTTTGGGGTGTTTGAGCAGTGCGCCCGCAATGAGCATCCGACGCAGCTGGCCACTCGACAGCGAGGCCAACCGTTGCTGTCGGAGCGGCTGCAACTCCATCAAATCGAGCACCTGCTCCACCTCGGCAGGCGATGCGCTGCGTCCGAGCAGGCTTTCGACCGTCGGCGAGGTTTCCAGGTCTTGCGACTGGAAGCGCTGCTGATAATAGGATTCCCTGAAATTGGCCAGCGAATAGGTCGATTGGAAGCTTACCGTCTGGATAAACTGCCGGGGGTACAGGTAGCGGCCGCATTCGCCGCGCAGTTGGTCCAAAAACGGGTACTCCACCTCGCCCCGGGCACAGCCGTAGCGTCCGCAGAGCACCTCAGCCAACAGGGTTTTGCCGCTGCCGTTTGGCCCGTAAAAGGCCCAACACTCGCCCTCGCGCATTTCAAAATCAAAGGGAAGTCGGAATTCGCGCCCCGGCACCCGGGGAACCACCTGGTTCAAACGTATGAACGTAGCTCGCTGCATGTGTCTGTCTTAGAGCGGCAAAGGTAGTGAAAAGCCCGGTCATATCAAACAAAAAACGGATTTATGGCGCACAAAGGCAACATTTTTTGCAAACCTCCATTTTTATCTGTAATTTTGCACGTCTATTAAAAAAGAAAGAGAATGTTACGAATTGCCGTACAAGCCAAAGGCCGTCTGCACGAAGAGACGATGAAGATGCTCGAGGAATCGAGTATCCGGATTGAAACCTCCAAGCGTTTGCTGTTGATCCAATCCCCCAATTTCCCTGTCGAGATTCTGTTTTTACGCGATGACGACATTCCACAAGCCGTTGCCACCGGTATCGCCGATGTCGGGATTGTGGGAGAGAACGAATACGTCGAAAAAGGCGAGGACGCCGCCATCGTCAAACGCCTCGACTTCAGCAAGTGCCGCTTGTCGCTGGCCATTCCAAAGGAGGCTGACTATCAGGGGCTTCAATGGTTCGAAGGCAAAAAAATCGCCACATCTTATCCGAAGATTCTGCAAGACTTTTTGAACAAAAACGGCATCAAGGCCGAAATCCACGTCATCACCGGATCGGTCGAAATCGCCCCAGGCATCGGCTTGTCCGACTGCATTTTCGATATTGTAAGCTCGGGCAGCACCCTGGTGAGCAACAACCTCAAAGAGGTCGAAGTGGTGATGAAGTCGGAAGCCCTCATGATCGGAAACAAACAGCTGAGCGCCGAGAAGAAGGCCATCTTGGACGAGCTGCTGTTCCGTTTCGACTCCTACAAAAACGCCGAAGGCAAAAAATACATCATCCTCAATATCCCCAACGACAAAATCGAGGCGGTCTGCAAACTGCTGCCCGGAATGAAATCCCCGACCATCACACCGTTGGTCGAAAAAGGCTGGTCGTCGCTGCACTCGGTTATCGAGGAAAAAACCTTCTGGGACATCATCAGCCAGCTCAAGGCCATCGGCGCCGAAGGCATCCTGGTTGTTCCCATCGAAAAAATGATTCTGTAATTCCACTTGCCCTATGGACATCATCCTCTACCCACAAAAATCGGATTGGAAACAACTGTTGGAGCGTCCGCACTTTGACCAGAGCGACTTGTTCGGACTGGTACGCCAGGTATTGGCCGACATTCAGGCCCAAGGCGATGCGGCCATCAAAGCCTACGAACAGAAATTCGACCATGTGGAGCTGACGTCCTTACAAGTGAGTCGCGACGAATTTGAAGAAGCGGAAGCCGCCACCCCCGAAGCGCTGAAAGAGGCCATCAATCGGGCCATGCGCAACATCCAGACCTTTCACCGGTCGCAGCTGCACCAGTTGCCCAAGGTGGAGACTTGCCCCGGGGTTGAGTGCTGGCAAAAAGCCATGCCCATCGAAAAAGTCGGGTTGTACATTCCCGGCGGCACGGCCCCCCTCTTTTCCACCGTACTGATGCTGGCCGTACCGGCAAAACTCGCCGGCTGCGAACAAATCGTGTTGTGCACCCCGCCCAATGC
>JAGCZK010000161.1 GCA_017960065.1 Paludibacteraceae bacterium | reverse complement strand
GAACAGATGGAAATGCAGTTCTTTGTCCGTCCGGGCGAAGAGATGAAGTGGTTCGCCCACTGGAAGGAATTCCGCCTCAAATGGCACAAGGCCCTCGGCCTCGGCGATCAGAAATACCGTTTCCACGACCACGACAAACTGGCCCACTACGCCAACGCCGCCACCGACATCGAGTTTGAGATGCCGTTCGGCTTCAAGGAAGTGGAAGGCATCCACTCGCGCACCAACTTCGACTTGAGCCAACACGCCAAATACAGCGGCAAAAAGATCGAATACTTCGATCCCGAGCTCAACGAGTCGTACACGCCCTACGTCATTGAAACCTCCATCGGCGTCGACCGCATGTTCCTGTCGATTGTCTGCTCGTCGTACACCGAAGAACAGCTCGAAGGTGGCGACAGCCGCGTCGTATTGAAGCTGCCGGCCGTTCTGGCACCGACCAAGGTTTGCGTCATGCCGCTCGTCAAGAAAGACGGTCTGCCCGAAAAGGCCCGCGAAATCATGAACCTGCTCAAGTTCGACTTCAAGTGCAGCTACGACGAAAAGGATTCGATCGGCAAGCGCTACCGTCGTCAAGACGCCGTCGGCACGCCCTTCTGCGTGACGGTTGACCACGACACCCTGCAAGACAACTGCGTCACCGTGCGTTACCGCGACACCATGAAGCAAGACCGTGTCAAAATCGATGACCTGCACACGCTCATCGACTCGCAGGTCAACATGCGCCACTTGTACCGCAAACTGATGCAATAAGCGCAGCGATTCGCACATACTCCTATCGGCCGGCCGTCCCGGCCGATATTTTTTTACCCGGTCATTCAACCCTATATTTTAGAGGGTTATTCAAAAAAACACTCCTTATATATAGGTAAATCGAGAAATGACCGTAAAAATTGCCAATAAAATTGTATTTTGTATGTAGCTGTATATCAATATATTATAAATACACAGCAAAATATTTTCACATTTTCTTGAAAAAACCTACCATTTTAGTAGGTTATTAAAAATATTGTTTCTATCTTTGCAGTGTCAACAAACAACAACACAAACAAAATTTACATAGAAACAAACAAAAAAAAGGAGGTCACCATGGCTCAGAAAAATTACAAATTCGAAACGCTGCAAGTACACGTCGGCCAAGAACAACCCGACAGCGCAACGGACGCGCGCGCAGTACCCATTTACGCCACTACTTCGTATGTGTTCAAAGACTCGGCACAAGCAGCCGGCCGCTTCGGACTCACCGAAGGGGGCAACATCTACACCCGCTTGATGAACCCAACCTCCGACGTGTTCGAAAAACGCATCGCCGCACTCGAAGGGGGCGCCGCCGCCCTGGCCACCGCCAGCGGTTCGGCCGCCATTTCATACGCCATCCAGAACATTGCGACCGCAGGCGACCACATTGTCTCTTCGGTCAACCTGTACGGCGGCACCTACAACCTTTTGCAAAACACCCTGCGCGAGCAAGGACTCAGCACCACGTTTGTCGATCCTTCCGATCCGGCCAATTTCGAGAAAGCCATCCGGCCCAACACCAAACTGCTGTACGCCGAAACCCTCGGCAACCCCAACTCGGATGTCATCGACCTGAAGGCCATCGCCGACATTGCGCACCGCAACGGTATTCCGTTTATCGTGGACAACACGTTTGCCACCCCCTACCTGCTCCGTCCGATCGAATACGGCGTGGACATTGTCGTACACTCGGCCACCAAATTCATCGGAGGCCACGGCAGTGTGATGGGCGGTGTCATCGTGGACGCCGGCAAGTTCGACTGGGCGCAGAACGACAAATTCCCCGGCCTGTCAAAACCCAACCCCTCGTACCACGGCGTTGTGTTTACCCAAGCCTGCGGCAACTTAGCCTACATTCTCAAGGCCCGCACCACCCTCATGAGAGACCAGGGGGCTACCATTTCGCCCTTCAACTCCTTCCTGCTCATTCAGGGGCTCGAAACCCTGTCGCTTCGCGTGGAACGGCATGTCGAAAATGCGCTTAAGGTAGTGGATTTCTTGAAAAACCACCCGCAGGTCGAACGTGTAAACCACCCGTCACTGGCCAGCGGCAAAGCCCAAACGCTTTACCAGCAGTACTTTAAGCACGGAGCCGGATCCATCTTCACCTTCGAAGTGAAGGGCTCGGCCGAAGACGCGAAGAAGTTTACCGAAAGTTTGGAACTGTTCTCGCTTTTGGCCAACGTGGCCGACGTCAAGTCGCTGGTTATCCACCCGGCCAGCACCACCCACTCGCAACTCAGCGGGGAGGAGCTGCTCAAAGCCAGCATCAAGCCCAACACCGTCCGCCTGTCGATCGGTACCGAACACATCGACGACATTATCGAAGACCTCAAACACGGATTTGAAAGCATCAAATAACAAAACAACATCAAAAATATAGTCACTATGGCAAAGATTTACACTTCGGCCGATCAACTCATCGGCAAAACTCCCCTGCTGGAGTTGACGCACATCGAAAAAGAATTCGGATTGAAAGCCAAACTGCTGGCCAAACTGGAGTACTTCAACCCCGCCGGCTCGGTCAAAGACCGCATAGCCAAAGCCATGCTCGACGACGCCGAAAAATCGGGCAAACTGAAACCGGGTTCGGTCATCATCGAACCGACCTCGGGCAACACCGGCATCGGCCTGGCCAGCGTGGCGGCCGCGCGCGGCTACCGCATCATCATCGTCATGCCCGACACCATGAGTGTCGAACGCCGCCAGCTGATGAAGGCCTACGGAGCCGAACTGGTGTTGAGCGAAGGTGCCAAAGGCATGAAAGGCGCCATCGCAAAAGCCAACGAACTGGCTGCCGAAATCCCCGACAGCTTCATCCCGGGCCAATTTGTCAACCCGGCCAACCCCCAGGCCCACCGCGAAAACACCGGTCCCGAAATTTACGAGGACACCGACGGCAAAGTGGATATCTTTGTGGCCGGCGTAGGCACTGGCGGCACGATTACCGGCGTGGGCCAATACCTCAAAGGCAAGAAAGCCAACGTCCAAGTGGTGGCCGTAGAACCCGCCAGCTCGGCAGTTCTTTCGACCGGCGTGGCAGGAGCGCACAAGATCCAAGGCATTGGTGCCGGATTTGTACCCGATGTGCTTGACACGACCGTGTACGACCAGATCATCGCGGTACAAAACGAAGACGCCTTCGCCACAGGCAAACTCATCGGCCAGAAAGAAGGCGTTTTGGTCGGCATTTCGAGCGGTGCCGCCGCCTGGGCCGGCATCGAACTCGCCAAAAAAGAAGAGAACAAAGGCAAAACCATTGTGGTACTTTTGCCCGACACCGGCGACCGTTACTTGAGCACCCCCTTGTTTGCGGAATAAAAATTCCGTATCTTTGTAACTGATGCCAGCAAGCTGTGTTGCTTTTCGAGGCAACACGGCTTGTGTGCATCAACATACATTCGCTTAAAATGAAAATTTCAACCCGAGGAAGATATGCCATCCGCGTGATGGTGGATTTGGCCCAACAGCACGAAGCGGGCTTCGTCCGGCTAAAAGACATTTCGGAGCGGCAGGAAATCTCGCAAAAGTATCTTGAAAGTATCATGACCCTCCTGTCCAAAAGCGGGATGGTCGAAGGCGTGCACGGCAAAGGCGGCGGCTACCGGCTGACCCGCCCGACCGACCAATACCCCATCGGCGAAATCCTGCTGCTGACCGAAGGCTCGCTGGCCCCGGTGGCCTGCCTCGACTGCCAAGGCCCCGACTGCCCGCGCAAGGCCAGCTGCCCCACCCTCCCCTTGTGGAAACAGCTGGAGGCGAAGATCACCGGCTTTTTGAGCAGCATCACACTGGCCGACCTGATGACGCGCGATGAAGCGCTTTGGATATAATTTCACCACAAAATAGGCGGAACTTCCATACCGAAAAAAGATTTTTTATATCTTTGCTTTCCGTATGAAGAATTACCGCATATATCTTACTGCCGTATGGTGCGCGCTGCTGCTGTGCCAATGCGCCAACCGTGGCAGCGGTCCGCAAGGCGGCCCCAAGGACGAAACTCCGCCCAGCGTAGTCAAGTCTTCGCCCAAAAACGGAACGACCGGATTTAAGGGCACCTCCATCACCATCGACTTTAACGAGAACATTTCCATCGACAACCCCATGCAAAACGTGGTGGTTTCGCCACCGCAGGAAAGCCGTCCGAGCGTAAAGGCCATCGGACGGAAAGCGGTTGTCAGCTTCCAGGACACCCTGTTGCCCGAAACCTCCTACTCCATCAACTTCGGCAACTCCATTGTCGATTATACCGAAGGGAACGCCCTCAAAAACTACCGGTTCCTGTTTTCGACCGGAAACACCCTCGACAGCCTGCTCATTCAGGGCAAGGTGGTCGATGCCATGACCCTGGAGCCGGTGGAGCGTATCACCGTCGGCATCTATGCCTCCGAAACGGACAGCACGTTTGCCACCACGGCCTTCGACCGTATCGGAGTGACCGACAAGGAAGGGCGGTTCACCATCGACGGCATCCGCGAAGGAACCTACAGCCTCTACGCCATACAAGACATGCAGGGCGTGTTCCACTACGCACAAGCCGGAGCATACGTCGCCTTTTCGGACAGCACCGTCCAACCCTACGTACACATCCACGCCACCATCGACACGCTTTGGGCGGATACGGCCAAAACCGTCGTTGACAGCGTGATAACACAGCAATACACGGTCTTCGGCCCGGCAGAGTTGGAATTGCGCGTATTCAAAGAACCCAGCTCGTACAAAAAGTACACCCGCTCGACGCGCGAACTCCGCGAACGCTTCAACCTGATCTTTACCGATGCCTTGGACGAGTTGCCCGAAATCCAATTGCTCGACACCACCGTCAACGAGCCTTGGTACATTCGCGAGAAGAACACCCGCAAAGACTCGCTGCTCTACTGGATTACCGACAGCGCCCTTATCGCCCGCGACACGCTGCGCTTAGCCCTCCGCTACCCCAGCCTCGGCCAAGACGGTGCCGACTCGCTTCGCTGCGACAGCATCCGCCTGGTCTTCCGAAAAAAGAAAGCCGTTTCTTCGGGCAGTTCCGGGCAACGCAACCGCTCGGGCAAGAAAAACGAGGCGTCCGACGAAAGCAAGTCCTCCTTGCCGAAACTCAGCTTTACCCATAACCTTCAAAACAAACTCGATTATTTCGACAGCATCCGCCTGGTTTTCAACGAACCCATCGTTGTACCCGACACCAGTACCATTCACCTGTATGTTCAGGAAAACGACAGTGTCTGGCTGCCCATCCGCTGCCAGCTGTCGCCCGACGACCCCGACTGTCCGATGCTGCTGCGCATCTGGCCCGAAGAGGAAACCTCTCCCGACAAAACGTACAAAATACAGGTGGACAGCCTCGGCATCCGGAGCCTGTACGGCAAACCGGCCGACCGCTTCAGCAAACCCTTCCAGTTTACCCGCGAAGAAGACTATGCCAACCTGTTTGTCAAACCCCTGCCCACCCCCGAACACGCGATTCTCGAGTTGCTTGACGACAAAGGCACGGTGGTCGAAGTGCAACGGTTGGAAGACGGTGAGGCGGCCTTCTACGACAAAAAACCGGGCAACTACAAGTTGCGCATGTACCTCGACGAAAATGACAACGGCCAATGGGATACCGGCTCGATCAAGGACCGCCGCCAGCCCGAAACCATGTATTACTGCCCCAAGACCTATAACCTGCGTGCCAATTGGGATGTGGAAGAGACCTGGGAATACCAGGCGACGCCGTCCGACAAAGACAACCGGCCTTTGGATAAACGAAAATCGAGATGAAACGCCTGATTTGCCTTGGAATACTGCTTACCAGCCTGTTTGCGCTGGCCTACACGCCGCAATGCCCCATGGCCTGCAGCAGCCTGCAAGACGGCGAATGCCTGGAGTATTCCGCCTACTTTCAGCTGGGTTCGATGAAAATCGACCGGCTGTACCTCAAAACCGAACTGTTTCAGAATATCTATGAGGGAGATTCGGTCTTCAGCATTCTGGCCACGGGCGAGACGCAAAAGACCATGCTCAACTTTTTCGGCCTGCACGACAGCTTTTACGTGCATCTGCGCTGCGCCGACCTGATGCCCGACTACTATTACGAACACGATTTCGAGCGCAAATACCACGGCCAGAAGGAGTACCACTTTGCCTACGTCGGCGACTCCATGCTGCTCGACGCCTACGAGTTTCGCAACGGCCAGGTGCTCGACAGCATCTTTCTGTTTGTCGGTGCGTGTCCCATGGACGCCCTAAGCCTGGTTTACCGGCTGCGCAACTTTCCCTTTGAAGAAGCGCACGAAGGCGAGTCGTACGCATTCGACTTCTTCAACAAAGGCGTTTGCGAAACCCTGAGCATCACCTATCAGAAAATCGTCACCCTCCGGCTACGCACCGGCGAAACCTACCAATGCCACAAACTGGTGTTCGATGTTTCGGAAGGGGCCCTGTTCTCGCGCGAAAACCCGGTCACCATTTACCTCTCGACCGACCCCTCGCACATCATCGTGCATGCCGAAGCCAAGCTCAAAGTCGGCTACGCCATGGTCGATCTGTTGAGCCGCACCCGGCTGAAAGAACCGACGGACAAAATCTTCAAACAACGGTAAGGACAAAAAAAGCCCCTCCCTCGCCGCATGGGAGAAGGAGGGGTCAGGGGTAGATTAGGGCTTACAAACCGAACGCCTTTTTCACCGCCGGCACCATGTCTTCCTTTTCCCAGGTGAACAATTCGACATCGGCGTCGAACACCACCTTGCCACGATCGTCGGTGAAGCGTTTGTGCACCACCTCGTTCTTGCGGCCAAAGTGTCCGTAAGCCGCCGTTTCGGAATAAATCGGCGCACGCAGTTTGAGCCGCTGTTCGATGGCGTAAGGGCGCATATCGAAAATTCCAGCCACCTTGTCGGCGATTTCGGCATCCGTAAACTTCACTTTGCAAGTACCGTAGGTATTGACGAAGATATTCATCGGTTTGGCCACCCCAATGGCGTAGGCCACTTGCACCAGCACCTCGTCGGCCACTCCGGCAGCCACCAGGTTGCGGGCGATGTGACGCGTGGCGTAAGCCGCCGAGCGGTCCACCTTCGAGGGGTCCTTGCCCGAGAAGGCGCCACCACCGTGCGCTCCCTTGCCACCGTAGGTATCGACGATGATTTTACGGCCCGTCAGG
>JAGCZK010000160.1 GCA_017960065.1 Paludibacteraceae bacterium | reverse complement strand
CCCTCACCCCTAACCCCTCTCCCTAGCCAGGGCGAGGGGCTCTTGTTTGACCTCACCTACCCCTAACCCCTCCCTCTCCACTGTGGAGAGGGAGGGGGGCTTGCACAATCCCACCAAAACCATTACCTTTGTCGTCGCGGCGCACCAAACGCCGCAAATATCTTAATTCTAATCTTATGCAAAGCAAAAATGAAATTGTGCTGTATCAGCCCGATGAGGCGATACAACTCGAGGTTCGCCTCGAAAACGAAACCGTGTGGCTTACGCAAGCCCAAATGGCAGAGCTGTTTGGTAAGGATAGAACGGTTATTGGCCGTCATATCCGAAATGTCTATAAAGAACGGGAACTCGACCAGCATACCACATGTGCAAATTTTGCACATATGGGTCGAGACGGAGATCAACGATATGAATATGTTGCTTATAATCTTGATGTTATCATCTCTGTCGGATATCGGGTAAAGAGTCATCGAGGTGTTTTGTTCCGTCAATGGGCCAATCGGGTTTTGAAAGATTATATCCTCAAAGGATATTCTGTCAATAGTCGTATCACAAACCTTGAAACTCAGATAGAGAATCACAGACAGATCCTTGCCGAGCATTCCGAAAAAATCGATTTCTTTGTCCGCACGTCATTGCCGCCCGTTGAGGGTGTGTTTTATGACGGGCAGGTACTCGAGCCGTTTGGGTTTGTCAATCAACTAATCCGCTCGGCTACCCATCGTATCGTGCTGATAGACAATTATGTGGATGATACGGTGTTGCTGCGCCTGGCCGAGCGCAATCTTGCGGTTACGGCGACTATTTACACCCAACAATCGTCCCCGTCATTTGCGGTGGCGCTTCAAAAACACAACGCGCAATACTCACCGATAACGGTGCATCAATTCACCAAATCGCATGACCGGTTTTTGATTATCGACGACGCCGTCTATCACATCGGTGTGTCCATCAAGGATTTGGGCAAGAAATGGTTCGCCTTCTGCAAAATGCAGATGCCCGCAACGGAAATTTTTGAGCGGTTGTAACCTGCTCCCCTCTCCACAGTGGAGAGGGGCCGGGGGTGAGGTCTTGAGGGGCCGGGGGTGAGGTCTCGAGGGTTCGAGGGGTACTTATGTTTGGTGCTCCCCTCTCCTAAATTTAGGAGAGGGGCCGGGGGTGAGGTTTCCCGGGGGTGAGGTTTCCCGGGGGTGAGGTTTCCCGGGGGTGAGGTCTTCCGGGGGGTGAGGTCGGGACAATCAAAAGTTATGCGTCATCACCACGCCTTCCCAGATTTCGTAGGTTTTGAGGGCCTGATAAACAAACATCTCCCAGCCGTTTTTGATGGCGGCCCCTTTCAGCTCCGCCTGGTTGAGGAAGAGCGTGCGGATGGGGTTGTAGATCAGGTCGAAGCAAACGTGTTTGTCGGTGATGAATTCGTAGGGGATGTCGGCGCATTCCTTGACGTTGGGGAAGGTGCCGAGCGGGGTGGTGTTGATGATAATCGGGTACTGCTGCAGAATCTCGCGGTTCAGGTCTTCGTAGGTGAAGCGGCCTTCGGCGGCGGTGCGCGAAACGTAGCGGTAGCCGATGCCCAGGTCGTCGAGCGCGGCAATGACAGCCTTCGAGGCCCCGCCCGTGCCGAGCACCAAGGCCTGGCGCTGATCCTTGAGCATGGGCTCGAGCGCCCGTTTGAATCCGTAATAGTCGGTGTTGTATCCTTTGAGGTAGGGCTTGCCGTCGCGGCGTTCGATCTTCACCACATTGACTGCTCCGATTTTGGCGGCGGTGGGGTCAATCTCATCCAAAAACCGCATGACATCGCGCTGGTAAGGAATCGTGACGTTCAATCCGCAGAGGTTGGGGTGCGATTCGATCAGTCCGGGAAACTCGTCAATCGATGCCAACTCGAAATTTTCGTAGGCCAGATTCTTGTGGTCGGCGAACTTTTCGCTAAAAAAGGCTTTGGAGTACGAATGTACCAACGGACGGCCGATGATTCCGTACAAACGGTCAATTTGTTGTTTTTTTCTTTTTCCAAACATGGCGGATGACAAAATAGAGAATGAGTAATGCGAGCAGTCCCAGCAGGACCACCGACAATTCGTGGCTGTATTGGTTGATCAGGTCTTTTTGGCCGTGAGCCAGATAACCCAACAAGGCCAGCACACCGTTCCAGACCCCTGCCCCCAGGGCGGTAAACAGCGCAAAGGCCCCGATGTTCATTTTGGCCAGGCCGGCCGGGATGCTGATGAGTTGCCGTACGGCCGGGATGAGGCGTCCGATGAGGGTCGAGATTTTGCCGTGCTTGTTGAAGTAGGCTTCGGCCTGCTGCACCTTTTCGCCGCTCAGCAGCAGTACATGCCCCACTTTGCTGTCGGCAAACTTGTAGATGATGGGGCGTCCCAGCCAAAGAGCCAGAAAATAGTTGATGAAAGCGCCGATGAGGGCCCCCAGCGTGCCGAACAGGATGACTCCGATGATGCTGATGCCGGCCGTGCCCTCGCTGGCCACGTATGCGGCTGGCGGGATGATGATTTCCGACGGGAAGGGGATGAACGAACTCTCGATGGCCATCAATGCGGTGATGGAGGCGTAGTTGGTGTGCTGCCCGTACCAGTCGGCCACCTGGTCCACCCAAGTGACGTCGGCGGCCGAAACCACGAAGGCGGCAAGAAAAAAGGTTAGTGTCAGTGAAATTCTTTTCATGTCAGCGGATCGATGCGTTTGGCCGCCTCGGGGTCCCATTCGGTCAGGATCTTGAAGGCACGCGTGTTTTTGCAGGCGGCTTGTGCGTAATAGCGGTTGAATGCCGGATAATCGTGTAAGGCGTAGTGCGCCATGGCAATCATCAGGTCGAGGTCTTCGAGGTCGGGGTCGAGCCGTTGTGCCTGATGGTAAAAGTCGAGGGCCTCGCTGTAGGCTTCAATGTCGAAAAGCATCAGTCCGATTTTCAGACACAGGTCGGCTTGGGTGGAGTCGATTTTGAAACACTCGAGGTAGGCCTGCAACGCTTGGGCGGCTTGCTCCAGCCCGCAGTACGCATCGCCCAAGTAAAGCCAGGTGTCAGCCTCGGCCGGGTCTATGCCAGCCGATTTTTGCAGTACACTGACCGCCTCCTGATATTCTTCGCGCCCGAGCAGGCAGTAACCGTAACCGGTCAGCGCCTCGGCGTTTTCGGGTTCCTTACGCAGTACCGCCTTGAAAATCAGTTTTGCCTGTTTGTAGTCGTCGATGCGCATGAGGCAGTCGGCCGCCGAAAGCAGCAGCGAGGTGGAGGCCCCGAACTTCTTGACGAATTCGAGGTACGTCTCGGCGGCCTTCCCATACTGCTCGTTCTGGTAGTAGGCGTTGGCCAGGTCGTCGAGGTAAGTCGGGTTTTCGGGGACGATGGACGTGGCATAGCCGTAAGCCTCGACGGCTTCATCGGCTTTTTCGGCCAGCAGGCAGACCTGCCCGAGGTCCGCCCAGGTCATGTCGTCGAAGGGATCGTACTTCAACACCTGGCGGTAGGTGGCGATGCTTTCGTCGTAGCGTTTCAGGCGAGCCATACTTTCGGCCCGTTTGAGCATCAGTATCAGACTCTTATGAACCAGACACAGCGCCTCTTCGCTGAAACGGAGCGCCTCTTCCGACAAGTTGAGGTCGAGGTAGGTGTCGATGACGCTTTCCCAATAAAATTCGGTGGACTCGTCGTTCTTCGGGTCGGTCTGTTTCGACAGGTATTCGTGGAAAAACCGGTCGGCGTCCTTCAAACGGTTTTGTTTGAGCAGGATGATGCCCTTTAGGGTCGTGTACCAATGGGTGGAGGCGTTGAACGCGGGGTCCGATACGGTGCGCTCGAGCAAGACGTTGATTTCGTCCATGGCGGTGACCAATTCCTCCAGATCGATGTGGGCGGTGACCAGCATGCCGCGAAGCGTCGGGTCGTCGGGGTAGAAGAAACAGCCGGCCCGGGCAACCGTCTCGGCCTTTTTGGTCTGAACGGTGTCGGCATAGTAGCGGAACAACGACGCCCAGTCGCTTGCGCTGAATTCGCGTACGCCTTCGTCCTCGTACTTGCGGACGAGTTCCGGCCGATGGTTGGAGGTTTGTTTGCCCATGTCGCAAAGGTACGCATTTCCGACGGAAGTCGCACGGAAGGCCTTTGCTTTTTTATTAACAATGAGGATTTTGTCGTTATTTTTGCGTCAGTCGGTCGCTAATTGTCGGATTTTTATTACTTTTGCAATGAAAATGCGGAAAAGGCCCCGGCTGTTCCGCGAGAAACAACGTGGTATGAACAAGGAAATGGTGGCAGGCGAGATTCTGCTGGAACTTAAAGGGTTGAGAGAGCGTCTGACGGTCTTGGAACAACGTTTGTCGGAGTTTCTCGACGACGATGCGCCCGTACAGCCCCGTCCGGTCGTGGCCGAAACGCCCCAGCCGAAACCGGTGGTGGCCGAGGTTGCCCAACCGGAACCGGTGGTGACCGAAACACCCCAACCGGGGCCCGAAAAACCCCAGCCCAAGCCCGAGGCGCCGAAACCCGCCGATCGGAAAGCGCCTACCGACGGCCGTCTGATTTCGAACCTGCACCGGGCCATAGGCCTGAACGACCGTTTCCGTTTCCGGAAGGACCTGTTTGGCGGCGACGACCAGCTGATGAACGAAACCATCGGTGCCATCGACGCCATGGGCTCGCTGGCCGACGTGCTGGCGTATATCGGCCAGCGCTTTGACTGGGATGAGGAGGACGAAACCGTTCGCTACCTGATGGATATGTTGCGCCGTAGATTTCCGGATTGATGAAGCTGTATATTGTGCCGACCCCGGTCGGAAATTTGGAGGATATGACGTTTCGCGCCGTGAAGGTGCTGAAAGAAGCGGATTTCATTTTGGCCGAAGACACCCGTACCAGCAGTGTGCTGCTCAAACATTATGAAATTGAGAACAAATTGCTGGCACACCATAAGTTTAACGAGCACAAAAGCGTGCAAGGGGTGCTGAACCTGCTGGCTTCGGGCCAGACCGGTGCCGTGATTTCCGATGCCGGCACCCCCGGCTTGTCCGATCCGGGCTTTTTGCTGGTGCGGGCATGTGTGGAGCAGGGCATCGAGGTCGAATGTCTGCCCGGGGCTACGGCGGCGATTCCCGCCCTGGTCAATTCGGG
>JAGCZK010000159.1 GCA_017960065.1 Paludibacteraceae bacterium | reverse complement strand
ATTGGCAGTCAGGAAGTAGATTTCATCGCCATCGGAAACAATGGTACCGAATACTATCAGGTGTCTGAAACGGTAAGAGATATCAATACCCTTGGCCGGGAGTTGGCTTCACTCCAACAAATCAAAGACGCCTATCCCAAATACCTGCTCACACTGGACAGTGATGCATTTGTCGATCACAACGGCATCAAGCAACTGAATGTCATCGATTGGCTGTTGCAATAGTTTTTGGATTTCACTCCAAAAACTATGTTAAAATTAGAAGTTTTTGGATTCTATTGATGCAATTGGTCGAGGGCCTCGGCCAGCAGGCTGCGCGGGCAGCCCACGTTGAGGCGCATGAACCCGCTGCCTTCGCGGCCGAACATGGCGCCGTCGTTGAGCGCCAGGCGGGCGCGGTTGACAAACAAATCGATCAAACCGGCATGTGACAGCCCCAGCCCGCGGCAGTCGAGCCAAACCAGGAACGAAGCCTGCGGCCGCCAGGCCGTGATGCCCGGCAGATGCTTGCGGCAGTAATCCTCCACATAGCGGATGTTGTCCTCGATGTAGGCAATGAGCTCCCGGCGCCAAGGTTCACCCTCGGTAAAGGCCGCCATGGTGGCGATGGGACCGAAAATGTCGGGTTCGTTGTATTCGTTGGCGGCCAGCCATGTGTAGAAACGCTGGCGTAGCGCATCGTCGGAGACGATGGCGAACGAACTGACCAGGCCGGCGAAATTGAAGGTTTTGGTAGGTGCCCCAAAAGTGATGCTGATTTCGGCCGCCTCTTTTGAAACCGTTGCAAACGGAATGTGGCGGTTGCCCCACAAGGCCAGATCGCAGTGAATCTCGTCCGAAATGACCAGGATGCCGTGCCGGTGGCAGATCTCCGCCAGGCGGCGGAGCGTGGCGGCATCCCAGACAATGCCGGCCGGGTTGTGCGGGTTGGAGAGAATGAGCAGCTTGCAATCCCCGTCAATCACCGATTCGAGTTGGTCGAAATCCATCTCGTAGCGGTGGTCGGGCATTTCCCGTAAGGGGTTGCAGACCACTTGGCGGCCGTTGCCGATAATCGCGTTTTTGAAGGGATGGTACACCGGCGGTTGGATGATGATTTTGTCGCCGGGGGCGGTCAGACAGTTGATGACCGACGCCACACCGCGCACCACACCGGGAATGAAACTGATCCATGCCGTATCCACCGGCCAGCCGTGGTGCGACTCCACCCAGCGGGCAATGGCGCTGAAATAGCCTTTCGGCAAAACCGTGTAGCCGTAAACCGGGTGATCGAGCCGCTTTTGCAGCGCCTCGAGAATGAAGTCGGGCGTTTCGAACTCCATGTCGGCCACCCACATGGGTGTGAGGTCGGAGCGTCCGTAACGTTGTTGCAGAAAATCGTACTTGAAAGCGCGCGTGCCTTTACGGTCAATGCGCCGGTTGAAATCGTAGTTTGCCATTATTCCAAATGATTGTGCAAGAGGTCATTGTTGGTCGTTTCATGCAAATGCCATGCCTGGGTGCGAACGGCGAAGTTCAGACGCAGGCATTCGCTGTAAAGCCAGGGCTCGCAGCTGTGGATGTCGCCTACGTTGATGAAGTCGAGGATGGGTGGGTACTCGGCACCGTCGTAACCGTCGACCACCAGTACATGCCAAGTGGTGTCGAGCGTTACCCGGATGGAATCGTGCAAAACGGCGCCCACTGCGTCGGTGCGCCAATTGACGGGGTTGATGCCCATAACGCAGGGGACGGAGATGACCGGGCTGACAAAGGCGGTGTCCTTGACCGTGTTGTAGCAGATGGTGACACCGGTGTCGTCGGCCCTGCGGGCCGGACGGATGTGGCGGGTGGCCGCGGTGTCGGCGGGGGTGACTTTGTAGCCCAGTACATAGGCGGCCGCCAAATGGCGATAGGTTTCGTCGTCCAGGTGTTTGAGCAGTTCGACCACGGCTTTGCCACCCTGGCTGAATCCGGCCAAAATGAGCGGGCGTCGCTGGTCGCGCTTGCGGTTGAACTCGTCGAAGGCACGGCAGACGTCGCTCATCGGCAGGGCGAGGCGGCGGGCGATGGTGTCTTCGTTCTGCGTAGCCCAAGTCTCAATGGCTACATGGCGGTAGTAGGGGGCATGGAAGTTGTTGCCGTCGGCCATGTAGGCGGCGGCTTTCCTTAATTCGACGGCCATATGGGCCTGGTGCTCGGGAATGTAGGCGTCGGCATAGCGGCAGAGGCGGCCGTCGGCGGTGCGCCATTCCGTTTCCCAAGTCGATACGACGTAGAAGACGTCGGCGCCGGTTCCGGTGCTGTCGCCCATTTGGGTGAACCATAGGCTGGCATCGGCGTAGTCGGGAACAGGCGGCAGGTATTCGCCCGATTGCCCGGCGGCCTTGTGGCAATGGAACCAAATCAAGGCAAACCCCGTGATCAGCACCACGGCCGCAATGACAAGATTGGATTGAAGTTTGGTCATGAGCGTATTTTTCGATGCAATTTTAGTGTTTTTTCGGGGGATTTGCAACTGTTTTGATGGATCAAATACAAAAAGAAAGCCGCGCCCGGATGGGTACGACTTTCTTTTTTGTTGACAGAAGATGGTCTTACTTCACCTCCTCAAAGTCGGCGTCCTGTACGTCCTGGCCTTTGTCGCCGGAGTTGCCCTGCTGGGCACCGCCGTTGAACGGGCCGCTCTGGGCACCGCCTTGGGCGCCTTGCTGGGCGTTGGCGGCGTTGTACATGT
>JAGCZK010000158.1 GCA_017960065.1 Paludibacteraceae bacterium | reverse complement strand
CAAACTGGTGAAAAGCCTGCAAGTCACTTCCTTTACGACAAAAGGCCGCGCCCGCAATGCCGAGCCGCTGATCAGAGGCTATATCAAACGCCCCTTGAGCCTGCCGACCTGGGTGCGCCGCGCCCACCCCGACGATCTGACCGACGAACAGCTCGACGCCTTTACCGTAGCCACCCCGGCCGCCAACGGCATGCAACAAGCCGTATGGGACCTAACCGACAACAATGGCAAGCGGGTGCCTGCCGGCAAATACTGCATTGTGCTGGAAGCAACACTGTTTCAGGAAAGCACGGTGTATTACCGCGCCTGGTTTACGACCGATGACCGCGGCGAAATCAGCGTCGAACGCACCATCACCCTGGCCAACGAAGAACGCGAAGGCATGATTACCAACGTCAGCGCCCGGATCAAGTAATCCTAAAAACTCCATAAAATGAGAAAACTTATGATTCTGACAGCCATGGCTCTCATGCCCGTGGCCATGCAGGCACAAAACGAAGAAAACGTAGAAAACGAGAGCAAAAAGTACGAGGCGATGGTCGAGGCGGCGAAATACGCCGAACAAGAGGCCAATGTCGTCAAATTTGCTGATTTCGTCCTCAGCAGTTGGGTGAAAGAAAAGGAAGAAGTCAAAATGGCCGCTATTCTGGAAATCATGAATTGGGCCAAAGGAACACCCGCCTACACCTTCGGTTGTATGATGAGTTGAGCGTTTACAAGGAGATAGGATTGTTCGGCGTTTATTTGGCCGGCATGGTACGGTATTGCATCCTGAACAAAGACAACGACAGCGCCAACATGCAAGAAGCCGCCATAGAATCCATGATTGCGTACTACACCCGCTTTTCTTCGGAAAAATGGAACGGCAAAGATAAGAAGAAAATTCGCGGTTTCATCGCCAAACGCGATGCCGGCACCCTGCGCCCCTACATCGAGCAGGTCACCAAAAAAGAATAAGGGCCGCAAGACCTTCTTAGCTATCTTTGGCAGAGCCAAACTTCGATAAAAATCAAAATTTAAGCACGCAAACTTCGATAAAAATCAATTTTTGAGATTGTAAACTTCGATAAATTGCAATTTTTGCGTGTCCCAACTTCGATAAATCGCAATTACTTGCCCTTGCCGATGCGGGCGAAAAGCTCGTCGCAGAAGGCCAGCACGCGTTCGGTACTGGAATGGGGCAGCACGGGCGATTCGATGAAGCCAGCGGCCACACAGGCCTCGACATGACGGATTTCATACTGGAAACCCTCGTCCAACGGCTCGCCAAAAGGCTGCGGAATCGGGAAATCAAAGGTGGTTTCGGCGCCGTCGGCCAAGCGGAGCAGTACCTTCGACGGACTCCAAAAAACAGGCAGGACCAACTGGCCGGCAGAGCCCGTCAAAATCGCCTCGTTGGACAGCTCAGTGCGGATGGAGCTGGAAAGCCGGGCCTGCTCGCCATTGGCAAAAATCAAATCGAGACCAAGCGTTTCATCGACCCCGGTCGGACCAATCAGAGCCGTAGGATGCACCGAAACCGGCGCCTGCGGCAAAAGGCGGAACAAAGCATGCAGATTATAGACCCCTACATCGAGCAGGCTTCCGCCCGCCAATGCCGGATTGTAAAGACGCGAGTCGGGGTCAAAGGGAGCGGCAAAGCCGAACGAAGCATCGAAACGCCGCAAGGCACCGATGCGCCCCGCCTGCAACTGCCTCAAGACAAACTCCCATGCCGGAAAGAAAGCCGTCCACATGGCCTCCATCAAAAAACAGCCGTTTGACCGGGCGGTTTCGGCCATTTCACGAAAGTCAGCCGCCGTAACCGCCGCCGGTTTTTCGACCAACACATGCTTGCCGTGGCGCAAGGCCTCAACCGCCCATTGCTTGTGCGCCGGATGAGGCGTGGCTATGTACACGATGTCGATGGCTTCGTCGGCCACCAAGTCCTCGCAACCAAGCACCCGCGGAATGCCGTACGCCCGCGCAGCCGCCTGTACCCGATCGGGCGTACGCCCCGCCACGGCCTCCACCGCGATTCCCGCCTGGCGGGCTCCGCGTATCCAGCGCGACACAATCTGGCCCGCACCGATAATCCCCCATTTCAGCTTTGCGTTCTCCATACTTGCAAAGATAAATAATTCGGTTCAAAAAGAAAAAAGCGTATCTTTGCAGGAAATATGAAAAGACCTTCTTTCCGATATCTTCTGCCGGTTTTGCTGTTGTGTTGCACGACCGCATGGGCACAAAACGACCGTATATACCGTTCGTATGTGACCAAAGACCACGGACTTTGGCGTTGCGTCATCGACAGCATGCGCGCCCTACCAGCTCCCACAATGCAAGAAAAAGAGTTGACACTCAATTACTTATATGGTTTTATCGCATGGTCGCTCAGCGAAAAAAGCTATAGCAAAGACGCTCAAAAATACCTAACACTGGCATACGAGTACCTCGACCGGTATGTCGGCCTGTATGGCGAAAGCCCACGGACACAAGCCTACCGGTCAGCCTTTATCGCCTACGACATGAAACTGCACCCGATGAAAGTGCCGTTCATTGGGATGAAAAGCGTGAATTTGTCAAAAAAATCGGTTTCGGCCGCCAATTCCGATTATTTTCCCTACATCCAATACGGCAATGTGATGAACTACCTGCCCGCCAGCTTGGGCGGTTCCAAAGCCAAGGCCATAGAGGCCTACAGCAAGGCATGTCGCCTCATGGAAGCCAATGGCGCCGTCAAAGACAACTGGATGTACCTCAACGCACTGCTTACCCTGGCTGACATCTACAAGAGCCGCAAAGACTATGGCACGGTGGAGGCCTACTACCAACAGGTGCTGCAAATCGAGCCCAATTTCGATGCGGTCAGAAATTGGTTGAAATCGTTACCCAAAACCTGAAAAACAGACATCATTACATACTATGTCACAAAGAATGCTTATCTTTGCGACAAAGCGAAAACAAAGGTATTCAAAAATGATAAAAGTTGGAATTATTGGCGGTGCCGGATACACCGCAGGCGAACTGTTGCGGATTTTGGTCAACCACCCCGAAGTGGAACTCGGATTTGTCCACTCGACCAGCAATGCCGGAAACAAACTGTACGACGTGCACGAAGGCCTCTTCGGCGAAACCGAAATGACCTTTTCGGACACGTATGACCTGACCGATGTAGACGTGGTGTTCATGTGCGGCGGCCATGGCAAAAGTACCGAATTCTGGGCCGAGAACCCCTGTCCCGACAAGCTCAAGGTCATCGACTTGGCCCAAGACTACCGCGATGAATCGTGCGGTTATGTTTACGGACTGCCCGAAATCAACCGCGAGCGCATCAAAAAATGCCGCCTTCTGGCCAACCCGGGTTGTTTTGCCACCGCCATCCAATTGGGCCTGCTGCCCCTGGCCGCCAACAATCTGATTAAGAGCGAAGTGCAAGTAACCGGCATCACCGGATCGACCGGCGCCGGCGTCAAACCCGGCCCTACCAGTCACTTCAGCTGGCGCAACAACAACCTTTCGGTCTACACGGCCTTTACCCACCAGCACCTCATCGAAATCGGGCAGACCATGCGGCAATTGCAAAAAGGATTTGCCTACGACATCAACTTCATCCCCGTACGCGGCGACTTTGCCCGCGGCATCTTTGTCACCACGCACCTCGACTGCACGCTCGAACTGCCCGAGGTTCGCAAAATCTACAACCAGTTCTATGCCGATGCCGCCTTCACCTTCATGACCGAGGCCAATCCCGACCTCAAACAGGTGGTCAACACCAACAAGGCCCTCGTACATATCGAAAAACACAACAACAAACTGCTCATCATTTCGATGATCGACAACCTGCTCAAAGGTGCTTCGGGCCAGGCCGTGCAAAACATGAACCTCATGTTTGGCCTCGACGAAACCTGCGGGTTGCGCCTCAAAAGCAGCGCCTTCTAAACCTACCCCAAGCCGCCCCTGCTATGAAAAGAAACCTTCTTACGGCACTCTACTGGATTAGCGCACTCTGCCTGACAGCGCAGACCACCATCCCGTACAGCGACTTCGACTCGTGGACCGAACGCCTCATCAAAGAGTCGGGGCTGATTGGCGGACAAACCCGCAGCGTGTATGTCGTTGGGCCGCAGGAAACCATTCCAGCCGACAAGCTGGCTCCCTACCGCTATGGCGAAAAAACCGTCTGGACCTCGTCCAACGTCTATGCCAAGGTGGCCGGCATCGTCAAGGCCAGCAACACGGTCGAACCCGAGAAACGCGGCAACGGCTTCTGCGCACGGCTCGACACCAAGCTGCAACACGTCAAGGTGCTGGGCATGATCAACGTATCGGTGCTGGTATCGGGCAGCGTATTTACCGGCGAAACCATCGAGCCCATCAAATCGTCGGACGACCCCTATTGTAACCTCAGTTTCGGCACACCATTCACCGGACGCCCAAAAGCCCTGGTGCTCGACTACAAATGCACCATTTCACCGAACAATTACGTCATGCGCTATCCGGGTATCGGGTCCAAACGCATCGACGGCAAGCAAGACAAAGCGGAGATTTGGGTCTATCTGCAAAAACGTTGGGAAGACGCCGAGGGACGCATTCACGCCCTGCGCGTGGGCACCATGCGCATGCAACTCGACCACACCATCGCCCAATGGCAGAACCAACAACACCTGCCCATCCACTACGGCGACATTTCAAAAACCGATTACTACAAAGAATTCATGCATTTGAACGGGCCCTACCGCGCCCGCAACAGCAAGGGCAAAATCGTCCCGATTGAAGAGGAGGGTTGGGCCGATGCCGACGAAACGCCCACCCATATCATTGTGATGCTGACAGCCGGCAACCACGGCGCCTTCATCGGCACCGTCGGCAACAGCCTTTGGGTGGATAACCTGTCGTTCGAATATTGAACAACAAATTTTTATCCCTTTTCTTGTTATTT
>JAGCZK010000019.1 GCA_017960065.1 Paludibacteraceae bacterium | reverse complement strand
GACTTGCATGGCCGTGGTGCGGGCACCGTGTTCGGCAGCGTTCGAATCGAGCAATGCGGCATACAGTCGCATTCGGACCACCAAAGGTACTAAATCATTGACAAATGTCGGGCCATCCGGCTCGGCAAAATATAATTTTTGTTTGACCTTAGCGTTTTCGGTTTGATTTATCGGTAACATCGGCAGGTAGCGCTCGCTGACGGGTTCCTGCACACCGGCGTTTTTGAAGTGGTTGTAAAGCAACACCACCTCGTCGGTCTGGCCCGCGAGGAATTCGTTGACCAGCTGGGTGGCAATGGCCGAGGCCGCCTCGTAATCGGGTTTGTCGCTCAGGCTGTTGTAGTTCTGAGCAATTTCGAATCCTAACTTTTTGGTCTGATCACTGATTTTTTTGCCAATCGGGATGATCTCAAACTCCTGAACCCCCTGGCTGCGGTAGGTTTCGATGGTTTTGGACAGCAGCTTGCTGATGTTGGAGTTGAAGGTGCCGCACAGGCCCGAGTTGGACGAGAAGCAGACAATGCTCACCCGTTTCAGCTCGCGTTGAGCCGAAAGCGGGGAGGATATCTGTTCGTCGATCGACGAGGTGTATTGTGTCAGCACCTCGGTCAGTTTGTTCTTGTACGGAAGGAACCGGGCAATGCTTTCTTCGGCCTTGTGCAGCTTGGCTGCCGAGACCATCTTCATCGCAGAGGTTATCTTCTTGGTCGAACTGACCGAATTGATGCGTTCCCTGATTTCTTTCAGTGATGCCATAATGCCTTATTTCTTGTATTGTGCCACTAATGCGGCGGCTTCTTCACGGATGGCCGACGTGGCCTCGTCGGTGAGTTGGCCGCTGTGCAGAACATCGAGGATGTCGCGGTGTTTGACTTCCATGATTTCGAGGAATTTCTTCTCGAACTCGCGGATTTTTTCGACCGGTACCTCGTTGAGCAAACCGTTGGTGCCGCAATAGATGATGGCAATCTGCTGCTCGACGGTCAGCGGCGAGTATTGGCCTTGTTTCAGGATTTCGACGTTGCGTTCGCCCTTGTCGAGTACCGACTGGGTGGCGGCGTCGATTTCGGCACCGAATTTGGTGAAGGCCTCGAGCTCGCGGTATTGGGCCTGGTCGAGTTTCAGCGTACCGGCCACCTTCTTCATCGACTTGATCTGGGCGTTACCACCCACACGCGATACCGAGATACCCACGTTGATGGCGGGGCGGACACCGGCGTTGAACAAGCCCGACTCCAAGAAGATCTGGCCGTCGGTAATGGAGATCACGTTGGTTGGAATGTAGGCCGAAACGTCGCCGGCTTTGGTCTCGATAATCGGCAGGGCCGTGATGGAACCGCCACCTTTGACTTCGTCTTTCAACGATTCGGGCAGGTCGTTCATCTGGCGGGCCACCTGGTCGTTGGCGATGATTTTGGCCGCACGTTCGAGCAGACGCGAGTGCAGGTAGAAAATATCGCCCGGATAGGCTTCGCGGCCTGGCGGACGGCGAAGAATCAACGACACTTCGCGGTAGGCGACCGCCTGTTTCGACAAGTCGTCGTAGATGATCAGGGCGTGGCGGCCCGTGTCGCGGACGTATTCGGCGATGGCTACGCCCGCATAGGGGGCATAGAACTGCATGGCGGCGGGGTCGGAGGCGGTTGCCGACACGACGATGGTGTATTCCATGGCGCCGTGGGCCTCGAGGGTCTGTACCAGGTTGGCGATGGTCGAGCCCTTTTGTCCGATACCGACGTAGATGCAGTAGATGGGCTTGCCGTCCAAGAAGTTCTGACGTTGGTTGATGATGGTGTCGATGGCGATGGCCGTTTTACCGGTCTGGCGGTCGCCGATAATCAGCTCACGCTGGCCGCGACCGATAGGAATCATGGCGTCGACCGCCTTCAGACCGGTCTGCAAAGGCTCGTTCACCGGCTGACGGAAGATGACACCCGGGGCCTTGCGTTCCAGCGGCATTTCGTAGGCCTTGCCGGTGATCGGGCCTTTGCCATCAATGGGTTGTCCCAACACATTGATGACACGGCCGAGCATGCCTTCACTGGCCATAATCGACGCGATACGCTTGGTGCGTTTTACGGTAAATCCTTCCTTGATGTCGTCGGTCGAGCCGAGTAGTACGACACCGACGTTGTCCTCTTCGAGGTTGAGCACAACGCCCATCGTACCGTTTTCAAACTCAACCAATTCGTTGGATTGCACTTTGTTGAGTCCGAATACACGAGCCACACCGTCACTGACTTGCAGCACCTTTCCGATTTCCTCGAACTCGAGTTTGTTCTTGAAACCTTCGAGTTGCATCTGCAAGATGTTCGATATTTCACTGGGTTTAATGTCCGGCATAGTTATTTAATTTTTGTAATTGTCCGATAATACTGGCGTCGAGCCGTTGGTCGTTGACATCCAACACAAAGCCTCCGATAAGCGAGGCGTCGGTCGAGCTGCTGAGCTCGACGGTGGCACCGAACCGTTGGTTGACGTATTTTTCTATTTTCTGCAGGGTGGCCTTGGGCAGTTCCACTGCCGACCGGAGCTCACCCTTCAGCAAATTGCGCGCTTCGCGGTACAGTTTTTCGTACATGAGCGCAATCATTTGCATGTGTTCTTCGCGTTTCTGGTCCACGACAAACTTGAAAAAGGCCGCCGTGGTTGCGCTGGGTTTTTGTTCGCCGAGGATGGCCGTCAGGAGGTTGACCTTTTCGTTGGTCAGCAAGCCCGGCGTTTCCATCAACTCGCGGAGCAGGGGAGCGGCCTCGAATGCCACTGCCACCAATTGCATTTCGGCATAGACCTTGTCGGCCTCCCCGTTTTTCTCGGCGAAGCCTAACAGGGCTTTGGCATACCTGACGGATATTTTTCCACTGTTCATATTACGACAAAGTGTTGTCTTTCAATAAACTTTCGACGTATTCGCTTTGGGCCTTGCGGTCGTTGAGCTCGCGCAACAGGATTTTTTCGGCCATCTGAATCGACAGCTTGACCACTTCCTGATTGAGCTCGGCAATGGCGGCTTCCTTTTCCTTGACGATTTGTTCGCGGGCCGAAGCGATGATTTTGTCGGCTTGGCGCGTGGCTTCGGCCTTGGCTTCGTCAATCATTTTCTGATTGAGCGCCTTGGTTTCGCCCACCATTTTGATTTGCTCGGCTTCGGCAGAAGCGATGATGTCCTTGCCCTTCTGCTCCAATCCCGAAAGGGCTTCGATGGCTTCGTCGGCTTTTTTCAGCGACTCAGCGATGTGCTCTTCGCGTTTCTGGAGCGAGCCGAGAATTACCGGCCAACCGAACTTCGCCAAGATGGCAAAGACGATTCCGAATGCCAGCAGCATCCATACGACCAATCCCGAATCTGGTAAAAACAAATCCATTGCTTTTTTAGTTTTGCGATTCGGCGGCAACCGCGGTTGGAGGCTGCCGCCGGATCAGGTTTACATTAAGATGGCCAATGCGCAGATGATGATGGCGAACAGGGTTACACCTTCGATCAGGGCGGCGGCGATAATCATGCTCGAACGGATGTCGCCTGCGCCTTCGGGTTGGCGCGAGATGGCTTCCATGGCGGTTCCGCCGATGCGGCCGATACCGATACCTGCACCGATGATGGCGATGGCTGCGCCGATGGCAGCTCCGAATTTGGCTTCCAATACAAGTCCTAAGATAGTAGATGCTAACATAACTGTAAATTTTTAATGAATACTCTGTTTATTTGTTTTTTATTTGGTTTCCACAGGAATTTCCTCATGCGCCTCTTCGTGCTCCTCATGCTGCGCCAGCCCGATGAAAATGGCCGACAGCATCGTGAACACGTAGGCTTGGATGAAGGCCACCAGCAACTCGAGGCAGTACATGAACACCGAGAACAGCACCGACAGCACCGCGGTTCCGCCACCGACCGCCGAAGCATGGGCGGGGAAGGCTGCCGAGAAGATGAATATCAGCGAAATGAGCACCAGAATGATCATGTGGCCGGCAAAGATGTTGGCGAAGAGACGGATCATCAAGGCGATGGGCTTGGTGAGGGTCGAGATGAACTCGATGACCTGCATCAGCGGGAACACCGGGGTCTTGAGGAAAACCGGCACTTCGGGCCAGAAAATGTCTTTCCAATAGGTTTTGGTACCGAACACGTTGGTGATGACGTAGGTGAACAGGGCCAACACCAGGGTGACCGAGATGTTGCCGGTCAGGTTGGCGCCGAAGGGGAAAATCGGCACGAGGCCCATCAGGTTGTTGACCAGGATGAAGAAGAACACCGTCAGCAGGTAGGGACTGAAACGGCGCGACTTGTCGCCCAGGGCGGGACGGATGATGTCGTCCTCGAGGTAGAGGATGACCGATTCCATCATGCTTTGGCCCTTGCTCGGAACGCCCAGCGGATTCTTGCGGTAGGCATTGGCCATCAGCAGAAAGATGGTGAGCAGGATGGCGCACGAAAGCAGCAGTCCGAACACGTTTTTGGTGATCGATAGGTCGAAGGGGCGCTTGATGTTGCCGTACTGGTCTTTTTCGACCACCTTGCCCTTGTACGCGCCTTCGGTCGGAATGAAGAACCGCTTGTACTCGCGGCCGTGCTCGAGTTTGGCCGACGAAAAGGCGAACCAGCCGCGGTCGGCGCTGCGCACGATGACGAGCAGGGGAACGGCAATGGGCTTGCCGTTGATTTCAGTGATGTGGAATTCGTACGAATCGCCGATGTGACCGAACAGAAATTCGACGGTGTTGAATCCTTTCTCCTCTTCGGCCTGGGCTTTTTCGTGGGTATCGGCCGATATCGGAGCCTGCGCGTACAAGGGGCTTGCCACAGTAGCCAGCAACATGACTGCCAAGCACAATATCAACTGTTTGATCCGATTCATATCGAAGATTTTTGTTCTGTTTGATCTGCTTCGTTGAGGCGTTTGGCGTAATTCAACACGGCCCAGGACTCAAAGGCCAGGGTGGCCGCGAAAAAGACGGCAAAACGCGTCATCACTTCTATTTTATCCATCCGCTCGAGTGTTGTGTTGACTGCGATGGCAATCAGTGCAACGAGCACGAGGGTCAGTTTTACCAGTTTGTACAAGCCGAACCGCTTGGTGCTGAGCCGGCGGTTTTCGAAAAAAGCGCCGAGCGAGGCGGTCAGGCCGACCGTGACAATGGTGAACAAGGTGGCGACTGCAAAATCAACCGGTTGGTACGGTGTTCCGACGACGCATTGGAAAATGGCGGCCATCAGCAACTCCACGGCTATCAGCAAGCCGATTCCGATTGAATAGTATTTGCGTTTCATTCCTGCTGCGCGTTTTTGTCTTCTTCCACGCAGATGTTCACGAGATTGTCGTGTACTTCCACAAAGCCGCTGACAATGGCAAACGTCCGTTTGTCGGCGGTTTCGCTTTCTTGTATTTCAATCTTCCCGCGCGTCAGTACCGAAACGATGGGGGCGTGGTTCTTCAGTACGGAGAACTTGCCCACGCTGCCCGGCAGCGAAACGCTGACGGCAGGGCCTTCGTACAACCGGCGGTCGGGAGAGATGACGGATACTTGCATTACTTACTTTCCTTTAATAATTGTTCGCCTTTGGCAATGGCCTCGTCGATGGTGCCCACCAGGTTGAAGGCTGCTTCGGGATATTGGTCCACTTCGCCGTCCATAATCATGTTGAAGCCGCGGATGGTTTCTTCGATGGGAACCATCACGCCTTTCAGACCGGTAAACTGTTCGGCCACATGGAAAGGTTGCGACAGGAAACGTTGCACACGACGGGCGCGGTGTACGGCGGTCTTGTCGGCGTCCGACAATTCTTCCATACCCAAAATGGCGATGATGTCCTGCAGTTCCTTGTTGCGTTGCAGCAGCTGGATGACGCGCTGGGCAGTGTTGTAGTGTTTCTCGCCGATGATGTTCGGGTCGAGGATGCGTGAGGTGGAGTCAAGCGGGTCGACAGCGGGGTAGATACCCAACTCGGCGATTTTACGGCTCAACACGGTGGTGGCATCCAAGTGCGAGAAGGTGGTGGCGGGGGCGGGGTCAGTCAAGTCATCGGCAGGTACGTAAATGGCTTGTACTGAGGTAAT
>JAGCZK010000157.1 GCA_017960065.1 Paludibacteraceae bacterium | reverse complement strand
TTCGGCCCGTTTGCTCGTGTGCAAATGCCAAGGCCGGGTCATCGGCGGCATGGTGCAGATTTGGTACGGCCGCACCGTCTACGACCTCTACGCCTGCGCGCTCGACCGCCGGCATGCCGCCTACAGCCCCTCGGTCATGCTCTATTACCACACCATGTGCGAAATGGCTCGGCAGGGGGGAGGCGTGTTCGACACCATGGGGGCCGGCAAACCCGGTTCGGCCTACGGGGTGCGCGACTTTAAGAGCCGCTTTGGCGGCGAAACCGTCGCATTCGGGCGGCTGGTACGGATAAACAAGCCCTTTTTGTATCGCTTGGGTTCGATTTTTTTTCGTACCTTTGCGCCGAAATGAAACGAAACCTCTTTTATCGTCCCTCTTTGCGCTGGATGGTCATCGACGTGGTCATCCTCACCCTTTGCTACCTGTTTGTGCTTTGGGTGCTTCCGATGCAGGCCCAAGAGCCGGTGGAGAAGTGTTTGCCGGCCCTGCTGACCTTTGGCGCCACCTGGCTGCTGGTGTCGTACCTGTTTGGCCGTTACCGCCGGCACGCGGGGTTTAGCAACGGCTACGCCCATACGGCTTTTGCCGAGCTGTACACGATTCTGATCGGCTTTGTCGTCGATTTGCCCCTGTTTATCTGCCACAACAACTATTCGCTGCCCGTGCTGGCCGCCATGCTCGTCTTTATGGGCGTGGTGTTCTTTTTGGTGACCGCCGTCCGCTTTGCCTATCTGTACGCCTCCGATCCCGAAATCATTCCGGATACCGAACCCCAGCGCAGCCAGCAACCGATAACGCACCACGAGATTTTGTACCGCGAAACCCAGCATGTGTCGGCCGTGCAAGCGTTGCCCGCCTACCGCTACGACTGCGTGGTGGAGCAGACCCCGCTCGACAACCTGCGCGGCATCAACCGCCTGCTGGCCGCCTACAACGCCCTGTTGCCCGACGGCGGCGAACTGATATGCCGGTTCAAGGACAAGAGCACCAAAAAGCGCGAGTTCCTGGCCCGTTACCCCAAGGGGCTCAACTGGCTGCTGTACCTGTTTCACTATATCTGGCACCGGCTGTGCCCCAAACTCTTCCTCACCAAACGCCTGTACTACGACCTGACCAAAGGCCGTCACCGCGTGCTGTCGAAGACCGAAATGCTCGGCCGGCTGTGCTACAACGGCTACGAAATAGTGGAGGAGTGCAAGTACCACGGCATGCGCTACGTCCGTGCCCGTCGCATCAAGAACGCCCCGCTGCGGCACAAACTGCGCTACGGCCCCATCATTTCGCTCAAGCGCCACGGCAAGGGCAACCAGCCCGTCAAGGTGTACAAATTCCGCACCATGTACCCCTACAGCGAGTTTTTGCAGGATTACATCTACCAGAAATACCGCTTGCAGGAAGGCGGCAAGTTCAACCACGACATCCGGGTCAACGGCGAGGGCCAGTTTATGCGCCGCTATTGGATCGACGAACTGCCCATGCTGGTCAACTGGCTGCGCGGCGACCTCAAGCTGGTGGGGGTGCGCCCGTTGAGCAACCAGTATTTCAGCCTCTACGACAGCGATTTGCAACAGTTGCGCAGCCAATTCAAGCCCGGCATGCTGCCGCCTTTTTACGTGGACATGCCAAAAACTCTCGAAGAAATACAAGAATCCGAAAGAAAATACTTAAATTTGTGCATCAAAAACGGACAGTGGCGGACCGATTTCGTCTATTTCTGGAAGATCGTCGGCACCATCCTGTTCAAACGAGCCAGATCCAAATGAACCGATTCGCGCATATCGTCTGTGTCTGCCTGATGTTGCTGGGCTGCGCATGGTCGCACGCCCAAAACATCCCCGAGCACATCGCCTACACGCAGGTTTACGGGTTTCTCGACGAGCTGGCCTCCGACGGGGTGATCGACCTGTCGTCGCACGTCAAGCCCTACAGCCGCGCACTGATCGCCTCCAAACTGCGCGAAGCCCTGGCCAAAGACTCGATGCTGAGCGCCCGCCAGTATGTTGATCTGAAGTTTTACCTGAACAACTTTTCCAACGAATGCGACACCCTGCCCAAAAGCTTTGTGCACTGGACCAACCGCAAGACGTTTGACTTGTCGCTGCTCGAGCCCTCGTTCCATTACCGCGACCAATATTTCAAGTGCCGGATAGCCCCGCTGTTGGGCATGGACCTGACCTACAACCGCAAGGGCCTGCTCGTCAAGCGCTGGTATGGCGCCGATGTGCAGCTCGACATTGTCGGGCATGTGTCGGTATGGGGCAGTGTCCGCGACCAGTCGTATAGCGGCAAACTGCTCAAAGACAGTTATTTCGACGGCATTTTGGCCAAAATGTACGGCGCACGGCTGTCGCAAGGCGGTTATCTGAACACCTTGCCGGGATGCGAATACAAGGAGGCCTCGTACGGAGGCGATTTTTCGGACGTGCGCGCCGGAATCCGCGTGTACGACTGGTGGGGCAGTATCGGCCTGGTGAAAGACAACGTGGTTTGGGGCGACAGCTACCACTCGTCGAACGTGTTGTCGGGCAGGGCGCCCTCGTTTCCGATGCTGACGCTTTCGCTCACGCCCTGCAAATGGTTTTCGTTCGAGTATTTTCACGGCTGGCTGGTCAGCAATGTGGCCGACAGCAGCCGCTACTACGTCGAGGAGCAGTACACCGACAGCACCTCGCGCATCCATTACCGGCCCAAAAACAAGTTCATGGCCGCCAACCTCTTCACCTTCACACCGATCAAAAACCTGCATCTGTCGGTCGGCAACTCCATCGTCTATGCCGAAGACAACGTGCAGGCCGCGTATTTCATCCCGTTTGCCTTCTAAAAGTCGCTCGACCACCTACTCACCAAAGGGCTGAAGGTCGAGAACCAAAACTCACAGGCCTTTTTGATGGTGTCGTCGCGCAATGTGCCGCACCTGCACCTCTACGCATCGGTGTTTGTCGATGAATTCAGCCTGCGCCGCTGGAAAAAAGACAACCCCGAGCGCAATCTGATTTCGTACCAGGCCGG
>JAGCZK010000156.1 GCA_017960065.1 Paludibacteraceae bacterium | reverse complement strand
GTAGGCGGTGGCGGCGGCCAAGTGGCCGATGGCATCGTCGTGAGGAATATTGCGTGTGAGTTTGGACATGGTCAGTCGTAGTCAAAATGTCGGAAATCAAACTGCAGGCCTTGGGCACTGACGCGGCACCATCCGTAGTCGCCGTTTTTGAAGGCACCGGTGGTCAGGTAACGCACCCCGAGAATCTCGCTGTCGTCCTCGCGGTGCGAGTGCCCGCTAATCACCAGGTGTACCCGGTATTCGGCAAAGAGGGCCCACAGCGTGTCGAGTTCGTCCATCGAAAACATGCCGTTGGTGTCTCCGCCAAAGGTGAAGTTGTTGTGTGTCAGTACAATGCGGTAGCGGCAGCCTTGTGCCTGCTGTAAGGCTTGTTGCAGCCATTGGAATTGTTCCTGTCCGAGGGTGGCGCTGGCGCTTTCGAGCACAAAGTAGCGGTCGGTGCCCTCTGCCGTGGTGACGTCGAAGGTGTAGCTGCTGCCGCCGAAACGGTCGAAAAAGGTTTCCCATCCGTAGTAGAGGTCGTGGTTGCCGCAGACATAGAACACCGGAACATCGGTGTCGGACTCGAGCGCTTCTTTTGCAAAATCGGCAAACGCGGGCTTGCCGTTGTACAAATCGCCGTTATAGACGACAAAGTCGGCCTGGGCTTCGTTGAGTTGTCGGTGGAAGGCCACGACCGGGGCGTTGTCTTGGCGCAGGTGCAGGTCGCTGGCGACGGCAAAGCGGTATTCGGATGCGAGCGTCAGGCCGGCATGCGGGTGCTGGGCTTCGTATGCACGGCTCTGCTCGAACCGAAGGTTGACATCGGTGTCGGTCCAGACAAACCGCACGGGGTTGAATTCACAACCGCTCAGCAGCAAGGCGGCCGCCGCCACAGCCAGTTGCCTTAAAAATGCCAGTTGACGCATATCGCCGTCCTCCATCCGTAATGGTTAAACACTATGTTGCCGACGCCGGCCGGCACAAAAGTCAGCTGCAACTGGTAGTCGATGGCCGGTTCGCGCTGACGGTACTGGGCCTTGACCGTGAACATGGGCGTGGCGGTATGCTCGACCCATAGGGGCTCAAAGTTGTGCAGCTCGAAATACAGGTTGTAGCGCACCTTGCTCTTGTCCCAGACATAGGCCTCGATGCTGTACAGACAGTTGTTGAATTCGGCATGCGAAGTGCTGCCGCCGTTGCTGTGCAAGTAGCGGATCTGGTAGCCCAGGCTCACCTGAATGTGCGGGTAGCCGTATTGCGCGTACAGGGCCCATATATGCTCGTGCAGCTTCGATAATTCGTAGGGGCTGTAGTTGTACGAACCGACGATTTTGAGCTGGTGTTGCGCATGCAGGCCCTCAAAACTGCGCAGGTACATACCGTGCGCCTGCAGGCCGTGAAAGGCGGTGCCGCGGCCGATGGTCTCGCGCAGCCCCAGTTGGGTGCCGAATCCCCAGTAATGCAGACGCCCCTCCCACGAAACCGATTCGGTAAACCATGTCCCTTGGTTCCAGTTGTGGCCCACATACAGTCTGCCGCCCAGGTCGTGGTCGAGGGCCAGGGCCGGAACAATGGCCATAAGCCACAGAAACACTATTTGTCGGAGTCGTTGCATTGGTCGATGTAAGCGGTGATTTGGTCGAACTGGTCGGGATGGAACCAGCGGATTTCCGTGTCGCGTCGGAACCAGGTCAGTTGGCGCTTGGCATAATGCCGCGAATTCTGTTGGATGAGGCGGATGACCTCTTCGCGCGAAGCTGTCTTGCCGTCCCACCAGTCGAACCATTCTTTGAAACCGACGGTGTTGAGCGAGTTGAGCGCTTTGAGCGGATAGACGCGACGCGCCTCCTCTTCGAGGCCGTCGGCAATCATGGCTTCCACGCGCCGGTTGATGCGATCGTACAATTCGGCTCGGGGACGCTCCAACCCGATTTTCACGATTTTGAACGGGCGCTTTTTGGCTTGCCCGGTCAGGATGGAGGAGTAGGGGCGCTGGAGGGTGAGGCAGACTTCCAGCGCATGAGTGACGCGCTGGGTGTTCTTGCGGTCAACCCGCTGGTAATGAACCGGGTCCAACTCCGACAAGCGCTGGGCAACGGCTTCGAGCCCTTGCGTCTCGAGCAGCTCGTGCACCTGGCGGCGAATCGCCTCTGGAATGGTCGGGACATCGTCCATGCCCTTGCAAACGGCATCGATGTACATCATCGACCCCCCGCAGAGCAGGGCGTAGTCGTGTGTTTGGAACTGCTCGTCGAGCAGCGCCAGCACGTCTTGTTCGTACTGGCCGGCGCTATAGCTTTCGGTCAGGTCCTTGATGCCGACAAAAAAATGCGGCACTTCCGACTGTTCTTCTTTCGAAGGTGCGGCAGTGCCGATTTCAATGCCCCGGTAAATTTGTCGGGAGTCCGACGAAATGACCGGGCAATGGTAACGCTTGGCCAACCGTAGGCTCAGGTCGGTCTTTCCGATGCCCGTAGGCCCGAGTAGAACCAGTAGCGTTTTTGTCATTAAAAGTTGTTCTCGTTGTCGAAATCCAAATCGCTAAAGCCTTCGGAATCCAACTCTTCCATGTCGAAACTCTCGTCGCCGAAGAAGTTTTCGTCCATGCCAGCCGAAGCGCTTGTCACGTTCTTGGTCAGATCTTCCAACGACTCCATCTTGCTTTGTTCGGGAGGTTCGCCTTGCGAGAAGGTGCAGACGGGGGCGTCCAAGTCGCGGCCCGTAATGATTTCCTTGAGCTCGATGAAGAACGCGCGTTCGGTCAGCATGTCGAAGACATAGAGCAGTTTCTGCCCTTCTTCCGAAATCAGCTCGCTCAACACGGTTTCGTCCATCACATAGTTGTCGATGTCGGAGGCCGTGTCCATCTCCATCAGGGTCACTTCCTGCTCCTTTTCCCAACGGTCGTTGCAGAGGAAGAACGAGGTGATGGCATCGTTGCGGTAGTCCACACTGTCGAGAATGGCTTGGTGGAAGTCGCTGAACTTGGCTTCGGAGTCGATCTCGATTTCGCGGAAAAATCCGTCGGCTTCGTCGGATACCAATAAGAACTTGAAAATCATAATGGACTTAGGCGTTAAGTTTGCGTTCGATTTCATCTACCTGTGCGCGGAACAGCTTGTCGGTGTCGATGAGGTCCTTGACCGTGCTGAAGGCGTGCAGCACCGTGGCATGGTTGCGCTTGCCGATGACGTTGCCGATGGTGGCCAACGAGTCCTTGGTCATCTTTTTGGCAAAATACATGGCGACTTGGCGCGCTTGTACGACTTCGCGCTTGCGCGAACTCGAGAGCAGGATGTCGACCGGAATCTTGAAGTAGTCGCAGACCAGGTCGCGGATGGATTGAACCGTGTGCTGGTGGTCTTTGACCGCCACCAGGTTGCCCACGGTGGTTTTGGCCAAGGCCAGGTTGATGGCTTGTCCGCCGATGGTCGACTGGGCCACCAACGAGATGACGGCGCCTTCGAGGCTGCGGATGTTGTCGGTGATGTGGTTGGCCAGGTAGTCCTTGACGTCGTCGGGCATTTCGATGCCGTCCTTCTCCACCAACACATCGAGGATGGCGCGGCGGGTAACGGCGTCGGGAGCCGTCATCTCAGCGGTCAGGCCCCAGTGGAAGCGGCTGAGGATGCGGGCGTCGAAGCCATTGAGCTCGGCCGGTTTCTTGTCGCAGGTGAAAATCAGCTGCTTGCCGGCTTGCTGCAGGTAGTTGAAAATGTGGAACAGCGCGTTTTGCGTGCTGGTCTTCTTGCCTTCGCCGAATTCGTGCACGTCGTCGATGATCAGCATGTCCACCGTTTGGTAGAAATTGATGAAATTGTTGATCTGACTGTTGCGCGACGCCTCGGTGAACTGCAGCTGGAATTGGTTGGCGGATACGAAGAGCACCTTCTTCTGCGGATGCAGTTCCTTGGTCTTGAGGCCGATGGCGTTGGCCAGGTGCGTTTTGCCGACACCCGACTTGCCATAAATAAAGAGGGGGTTGAACGCCGTCTTGCCCGGTTGGCTGGCCACGTTGATGCCGGCGGTGCGGGGCAGGCGGTTGCAATCGCCTTCGATGAAATTGTCGAAATGATAGTTGTAGCTCAAATGGGAGTCGAATTCCAGGGCACTGCTTTTGCGGTGACCGGTCGTTGCAGTCTCCTCGAGAACGGCCTTGTCGTTGCCCTTGTCCACTTGCGTACGGTATTTCAGACGCACGTTGGGCCCGAATACGCGCTTCATGGTTTTGAGCATCAAGTCCGCATAGTTCTTTTCGAGGGTCTCTACAAAGAAATGGCTCGGAATTTGAAGAATCAGGGTGTTGTTTGCGTATTCGCAGGGAACAATGGGAGCAAACCAGGTTTCATAGGCCCGTTTGTCCAAGTTGTCGCTGAAAATCTGCAGACAATTCTTCCATAGTTGTTCGACTTC
>JAGCZK010000155.1 GCA_017960065.1 Paludibacteraceae bacterium | reverse complement strand
CTCGCCTTCGCGGATGGCTTCGATGGGCAGTTTGTCGGCCGCCGAGGCCTTTTTGCCCAACTCCCAGCCCGACTTGCGGTCGAGTTCCTTCAGGATGCCTTCGGCCAGGGTGATGGCGGTGCCGCTGGGGGCGTCGAGTTTGTGGATGTGGTGGGTTTCGGCCATCGACACGTCGTAGTCGGCAAATCCGTTCATTATGCGGGCCAGGTATGAGTTGACGGCCATGAAGATGTTGACGCCGAGGCTGAAGTTCGAGGCCCAGAAGAAGGCCAACCCCTTTTCTTTGACGAGGGCTTCGACTTCGGGCATGCGCTCGGTCCAGCCGGTTGTGCCCGACACCACCGAAACACCGGCGGCAAAGGCTTTGCGGTAATTGTCCATGGCCACTTTCGGGGCCGTGAATTCGATGGCGACATCCGCGCTGCGGAAGGCGGCGCTTTCAAAGTCTTCCTGGTTGTCGATGTCAATGCGGCTCACCACTTCGTGTCCGCGTTCGAGGGCGATGCGTTCGATGATGTGCCCCATTTTTCCGTATCCGATCAATGCAATTTTCATACTGTAGGCGATAGGTTCCCCGTAGGGGAAGGTTTTAACGCTGCAAAGTTAAGGATTTTTTCGCAACTTACCACACCGGACTGAAGAATGCGTTTTCGAAATGTTCGATGCGGAATCCTTCGGGCGGGCAGGGGATGAGGGCCATGACGTCGAAACGCACGTCTTTCCGGATGTTGTACAGGTAAATGTAGGCCTGTGTGGCGGTGACGATGTGGCGGATTTTCGCATCGGTGACGGCATCGGCCGGATGGCTGAAATACTGGTTGCGACGGGTTTTGACCTCGATGACGACCAACTCGTCGGGCGTTTCGGCAACGATGTCGAGCTCGAGGTGGTGCGAACGCCAGTTGACGTGGCGGATTTGGTAGCCTTTGGCGGTGAGGTACTGGCGGGCTGCGGCTTCTCCTTCGGCGCCCAGCCGGTGGTTTTCTGACAAATTGTTCATAGACAAAAAGATTAAAAATTAAAATGCTGTCGCAAAGATAAGCAATATCGCCAATAAATTTGTAACTTTGCCGCTGATTCCGACTATAGGCATGGCAAAAAAGAAACTTCAACGGCCGACAACTGCCGGGCAAGCCGAATCGCTGAAGCGTACCCGTCGCGTCACGATTACGCTTAACGAGCGCGAATACGAGGTCTTGCAGCGCTATTTCAAGCGTTACCGGATTTCGAACCGCACCCGACTGGTGCGCGAGCTGCTGATGCGTCATGTCATCAGTCGGTTGGAAGGTGATGCGCCATCGCTGTTTGACGAGCCCGAAAATGTTTGACGACCTGCATTATATGAAGAAGGCGCTCGACGAGGCGCAGCTGGCGATGGAAGCCGACGAGGTGCCCATCGGGGCGGTGGTGGTGTCCAAAGGCCGGATCATCGGCCGGGGACATAACCTGACCGAAACCCTGCAAGACGCGACAGCCCATGCCGAAATGCAGGCCCTGACAGCGGCAGCCAACTGCGTGGGGACAAAGT
>JAGCZK010000154.1 GCA_017960065.1 Paludibacteraceae bacterium | reverse complement strand
CACTTGCGATAGGCCTTCAGCCGGAACTCGAGCAACCACGCAGGTTCCTCCTTCCGGGCCGAAATCGCCCGCACAATCTCCTCATTCAGCCCTTTGGGGAAGATATCGGTTTCGACATCGGTCGAAAAACCATATTTGTATTCCGATCCCGAAAGGTCATCCAACAACTTCTTCTGTCCCGTCTTCTTCATTCGTCTGATTTACGTAAAAACTAAAATACGGCAGCACGAGCGGACCGAAATTCTTCAGCGGCTCGTAAAAATACGAGTCTTCGGGTGTTTGTTGTTTCAGCAGGCCCGTGCGTTGGTGGAACACATCCACCAGATTGAGGACGAGGCTGACGATCAGCGCATATTTGACCACCCCGAACAAGGCGCCCAATAGCCGGTTGAGCCACGACAGGGTGACGAGATGCAAAAACTTTTCGATGAGCTTCGACAGCAGGAAAACCACCACTACCGTCGCCACGAAAATCAGAATATACGCAATGACGTACAACTGGTGCCCGTTGAGTTCGAACCACTGGGCCATCAGAGTACCCAAACCGGCGGCCTTGGCCGACGACAGGTACAAACCGGCCACCACGCCCACAATGGAACAGACCGTGCTGACCAGGCCTTTGTACAATCCCCGCGCACCTCCCCACAACAGAGGAACCAACAAACAAATATCGATGACCGACATTACAGGGTTTTCTTCACTTCGATTTCTTCGAACGACTCGATCATGTCACCCACTCTCAAATCGTTGTAGTTTTCGATATTCAAACCGCAATCCATACCGGTGGTCACTTCCTTCACATCGTCTTTCAGACGCTTGAGCGAACCGAGGGCACCCGAATGGATGACGATACCGTCGCGGATAACGCGAACCTTGTTCGAACGCTTGATTTTGCCGTCGCGCACGATACAACCGGCCACGGTACCCACCTTGCTGATTTTGAACAACTCCAGGATTTCGAGCGTAGCGGTCACCTCTTCCTTGATTTCGGGCGACAGCATGCCTTCCATGGCGTCCTTCAACTCTTCGATGGCATCGTAGATGATGGAGTACAGACGGATATCGATTTCTTCCTTCTCGGCCAGACGGCGTGCATCGACCGACGGACGTACCTGGAAGCCGACGATGATGGCGTTCGACGCCGAAGCCAGCATGACATCCGATTCGGAAATGGCACCTACCGCCTTGTGAATCACATTCACTTGGATTTCGGGGGTCGAAAGTTTGATCAACGAATCGGACAAGGCCTCGATCGAACCGTCCACGTCGCCTTTGACGATGACGTTCAGTTCCTGGAAGTTGCCGAGGGCGATACGACGGCCCAGCTCGTCGAGCGTCAGGTGTTTCTTGGTACGGATGCTCTGTTCGCGTTGCAGTTGCTCGCGCTTGGTGGCGATTTCGCGCGCCTCCTGTTCGGTATCCAGCACGTTGAACTTTTCGCCGGCTTGCGGAGCACCGTTCAAACCCAGCACCAGCACCGGTTCGGCCGGCAAGGCTTTCTGAATCCGTTGGTTACGTTCGTTGAACATGGCTTTGACACGTCCGTAATGCGTACCGCAGACGATGTTGTCGCCCATTTTGAGCGTACCGCCTTCGACCAGCACGGTGGCCAGGTAGCCACGGCCCTTGTCGAGCGACGATTCGATGACCGAACCCACGGCGTTTTTGTTGGGGTTGGCCTTGAGGTCGAGCAATTCGGCTTCGAGCAACACTTTTTCGAGCAGTTCCTTCACACCGATGCCCTTCTTGGCCGAAATGTCCTGCGACTGGTACTTACCGCCCCACTCTT
>JAGCZK010000153.1 GCA_017960065.1 Paludibacteraceae bacterium | reverse complement strand
CAAATTTACACCCACATTTTTTTTATTATCCAATGAATTTTACACTTCTCTTGACAAAATCACTGAGAGCCTGGCCTTTCAGCATGTTGTTGGAGAGCAGAGCCAAATCAATGAGCTGGCGTACCAGCGATTCGTTTTTGGCAAATTGGCCGTAAATCGCATCTTTCTGCTTGTTGAGCTCGCTGATGCGGTCGTTGCTCGTGCGCAGCACCTCTTTTTCGGCCTCGCTGTATTCCTCCTCCTTTTTGCCTTCGTTGGCGGCATGCACGTCGGCGATTTTTTTGTTCAAGACCTCGATCTCATCAGTCAAGGGGCGGATTTGCCCGCCGCAGGCCTTTTCTTCTTTCTCCAGCAGGCTTTGGATTAGCTTGTGGTCGGTGTTGAGCACCAGGTTGAAGGTGTCGGGCATGTCGCCGTAGAACGACATCATGCCGCCTTGCATGGCCGCCATTTCCTTCATGCGGCGCATGTACTCGCTTTGGGTGATGACCACCGGCATGCTGTCGGCGCCCATGGCCTCGAAGCTGACGATGTATTCGGTTTTGCGGTCTTCGGCAGGCGCTTCGGCGCGGAACATCTGCTGCAAGGCCGTTTGTTGCTCGTTGCTGAGTTGATGGGCGGTGGCGTCGGCTTTGACGATGAGACGGTCGATGACATCGCTGTCCACCCGGACAAAGCGCATCTTTTCGTTGGCCTGCTCCAGTTTCGAAGCCAGGTGGATGTCGAGTTGCCCGTCCATGAGCAATACGTTGTAGCCTTTGCCCTTGGCGGCTTCGACATAACTGTATTGTTGCTGGGCGTCGTTGGTGTAGAGCACAATCAGGTTGCCGTCCTTGTCGGTTTGGTTGCCCTCAATCAGGCTCTTGTATTCCTGCAAGGTGTGGTACTTGCCGTCGATGTCTTTCAGCAGGTTGAACTTGTCGGCCTTTTCGTTGAACTTCTCGTCGGTCAGCATGCCGTATTGGATGAAGATCTTGAGACTGTCCCATTTCGACTCGTAGTCGCTGCGCTCCTTGTTGAAGATGTCGGTCAGTTGGTCGGCCACCTTTTTTGTGATGTAGGTCGAGATTTTCTTGACGTTGGCGTCGCTTTGCAGGTACGAGCGGCTGACGTTCAACGGAATGTCGGGCGAGTCGATGACTCCGTGCAGCAAGGTCAGGAACTCGGGTACGATGCCTTCGACCGAATCGGTGACGAACACCTGGTTGCAGAACAGTTGGATTTTGTTGCGTTGCAGTTCGATGTTGTTCTTCACCTTCGGGAAATACAGAATACCGGTCAGGTTGAAGGGGTAGTCGACGTTGAGGTGGATGTGGAACAGCGGCTCTTCGCCGAAGGGGTACAACTCGCGGTAGAATTTGCTGTAGTCCTCGTCTTTCAAGTCGGCCGGTTTTTTCACCCAAGCGGGCTCCGTGTTGTTGATGATGTTGTCTTCGGCGGTTTCGACCTGTTTGCCGTCCTTCCATTCCTTCTTTTTGCCGAAGGCCACCGGTACCGGCAAGAACTTGCAGTACTTGCCCAGCAGGGTGTTGATGCGGCTTTCTTCGAGGAAGTCCTTGCTTTCGTCGTCGATGTACAGCACGATGTCGGTGCCGCGGCCGGCCTTCTCACATTCTTCCATCGTGGAGTCGGGGTTGCCTTCGCAGCTCCATTTCACGGCCTTTGCGCCCTCTTTGTACGATTGGCTGATGAGTTCCACCCTTATGGCCACCATGAACGAAGAGTACAAGCCCAGGCCGAAGTGGCCGATGATGGCGTTGGCGTCGATTTTGTATTTGTCGAGGAACTCCTCGGCGCCCGAGAATGCGAT
>JAGCZK010000152.1 GCA_017960065.1 Paludibacteraceae bacterium | reverse complement strand
TGGAAGAAAAGCGACTCCTGCAACTCCGACTTACGGATGAGCAGCTCTTCCTTCAACAGTTTCAGGGTGTTGTCGGTGGAGAATTTGAGCACCTCGCTGACCGACATGAAATGCGGCTTGTTTTCGTAAATCACACAACAGTTGGGAGCAACACTCACCTCGCAGTTGGTAAAGGCGTAAAGGGCGTCGATGGCCTTGTCCGACGACTTGCCCGGCGCCAGGTGCACCAAAATTTCGACCGACTGGGCCGTATTGTCATCCACCTTTTTGATTTGGATTTTGCCCTTTTCGTTGGCCTTCATGATGGAGCTGATCATCGTTTCGGTGGTGATTCCGTACGGCAGCTCGCTGATACACAAGGTTTTATTGTCAACTTTCGAGATCTTGGCACGAATGCGCACCCGTCCGCGCCCGCGGCCGTCCATATAGTGCGACACATCCATATAGCCGCCCGTGGCAAAATCGGGGAAGAGTTCGAACGGTTCTTCGCGCAGATAGGCAATGCAGGCGTCGGCGATTTCGTTGAAGTTGTGGGGCAGGATTTTGGTCTGCAGGCCCACCGCAATGCCTTCGACCCCTTGGACGAGCAGCAGCGGGAATTTGACCGGCAGTACCACCGGTTCGAGGTTGCGGCCGTCATACGAATACTTCCAATTGGTGGTTTTGGCATTGAACACGACCTCCAAGGCAAACTTCGACAGGCGGGCCTCGATGTAACGGGCCGCAGCCGCCTCATCGCCGGTCAGGATATTGCCCCAGTTGCCCTGACAGTCGATCAGCAGGTCTTTCTGCCCCAACTGCACCAAGGCCCCGTAGATGGACGAGTCGCCGTGCGGGTGAAACTGCATGGTATGGCCAACGATGTTCGCCACCTTGTTGTAGCGCCCGTCGTCCATACGCTTCATCGAGTGCAGAATGCGGCGCTGCACCGGTTTGAAACCATCGTACAAGTGGGGGACGGCACGGTCCAGAATCACATAGGAGGCGTAGTCAAGAAACCAGTTCTGGTACATGCCCGACAAATGGCGCTTCACCGTTTCGTCTTCCAAATCAGGAATCACATAATCCGAGTGTCCTGACGGCTGTTCGCTCCAATCAGACTCCTCACTTTTCTTTTTTTCGTTCAGTTCGTCTTCGTTCTCGGCCATATAACTGTCGGTTTTTATTCAAAATTACGCCAAATATACATATTTTACCGAAAAAAGTTGTATTTTTGCCTTCCAAAATTATTAACAAAAAGCACTATGGCTTCACAAGAAGAGGTTTTCAAGAAGATTGTCGCTCATTGTAAGGAATACGGGTTTGTATTTCCGTCGAGCGAAATTTATGACGGCTTGGGCGCCGTATATGATTATGGTCAAAACGGTGTTGAACTGAAAAACAACATCAAGAAATACTGGTGGGACGCCATGACCCTGCTGCACGAGAACATCGTGGGCATCGACGCCGCCATCTTCATGCACCCGACCACCTGGAAAGCCTCGGGCCACGTGGACGCCTTCAACGACCCCCTCATCGACAACCGCGACAGCAAGAAACGCTACCGCGCCGACGTGCTCATCGAAGAGCAAATCGCCAAATACGACGAC
>JAGCZK010000151.1 GCA_017960065.1 Paludibacteraceae bacterium | reverse complement strand
CCTATATGGCGCCACCTCGGGCGAGGTCTATGTCAACGGCAAGGTGGGCGAGCGTTTCGGCGTGCGCAACTCGGGTGCCATCGCGGTCATCGAGGGTGCCGGCGACCACTGTTGCGAGTACATGACCGGCGGACGGGTGGTGGTGCTGGGCGAAACCGGCCGCAACTTTGCCGCAGGTATGTCGGGCGGTGTGGCCTACGTCTGGGACAAGAACCACAACTTCGACTATTTCTGCAACATGGACATGGTCGAGATCAATTTGGTCGAAGATTCGGTGTCGCACAAGGAGTTGCTCGAGCTGGTGCGCCAGCACTACCTGCATACGGGTTCGGCCCTGGCCGGCCGGATGCTCGACGACTGGCAGCACTACATCGGCGAGTTTGTCCAGGTGATTCCGATCGAGTACAAACGGGTGCTGCAAGAAGAGCAGATGGCCCGCCTCAAAGAGAAGATGACCGACATCCAACGTGAATTTTAAACAAACAAAACATAGAACGCCATGGGAAATCCTAAAGCTTTTTTAGAGACCTGCCGCCTCGAAGCCGGCTATCGTCCGGTGCACGACCGCATCCACGATTACGGCGAGGTGGAACAAACCCTCAATACGCGTGACCGCCGCGCGCAGGCATCGCGTTGCATGGACTGCGGCGTACCGTTCTGCCATTGGGCCTGCCCGCTGGGCAACAAGCCGCCCGAGTGGAACGACGCCCTCTGCCGCGGCCAGTGGGAGTTGGCCTACCGGCTGCTCAACGCCACCAACCCCTTCCCCGAGTTTACCGGAAGAATCTGCCCGGCCTTGTGTGAAAAGGCCTGCGTGCTCAACCGTTTCAACCACGAACCGACAACCAACCGCGAAGACGAGGCTGCCATTACCGAAGCGGCTTTCCGCGAAGGCTATGTCACCGTGCGTCCCATCAAGCGCAACGGCAAGCGGGTGGCTGTCATCGGAGCCGGCCCTGCCGGACTGTCTGCCGCCAACTACCTCAATCTCAAAGGTTATGAGGTGACGGTCTTCGAAAAGAACGAGTCGGCTGGCGGCCTGTTGCGTTTCGGCATCCCCAACTTCAAGCTCAACAAGGCGATTATCGACCGCCGTATGCACCAGCTCGAGGCCGAAGGCATCCGTTTCAACTATGGCCAGGCTGTCGAATGTACGGCCGATTTCGCCAAGCGGTACGATGCCGTCGTGGTGGCCACCGGTACGCCGACCGCCCGCGATCTGAACATTCCGGGACGTGAGCTCAAAGGGGTGCATTTCGCCCTCGAACTGCTCGCCCAGCAAAACCGGGTGTTGGCCGGACAGGAGTTCGGCAAAGACGAGCGCATTACGGCTGCCGGCAAGGACGTGCTGGTCATCGGTGGCGGCGACACGGGCAGCGACTGTATCGGTACGGCGCACCGTCAGGGATGCCGGTCGGTGACCCAAATTGAGATTATGCCCCGCCCGGTCGAGGGCCCCAAAGATCCGCAAAACCCCTGGCCCAACTATCCGCGCACGCTCAAAACCTCGTCGAGTCACGAAGAGGGTTGTGTCCGCCGCTGGAACATCAACACGCTCGAGTTTTTGGGCGAAAACGGCCGTCTGACGGGTGTCCGGGTGCAAGAAATCGACTGGAAGCCCAATCCCGAGGGTGGTCGTCCGCTGATGGTCGAAAAATCCGCCCCCGAAGTCATCAAGGCCGAATTGGTCTTGCTGGCCATGGGATTCCTGAAACCGCAGCATCCCGAATACCCCGCCAACGTGTTTGTCTGCGGCGATGCGGCCAACGGCGCCACCCTGGTGGTACGGGCCATGGCCAGCGGCAAGCAGGCGGCTTCGCAAGTCGATGAATTTTTGAAAAAATAATTGTTCAACCCCTTAATACTTACCATTATGGCAAACGAATTAAGATTTCAGGTAGTAGGAGAGGCTTTTAAGAAAAAGCCGCTCGAAGTGACATTACCCAGTGAACGTCCGGCAGAGTACTTCGGCAAGAAGGTCTTCAACCGTGAGAAAATGTACAAGTATCTGGCCAAGGATGTCTATGAAAAAATGATTGATGTGATGGACAACGGTGCCCCGTTCGACCGTCAGGTGGCCGACAAAGTGGCCGACGGTATGCGCCGGTGGGCCATCGAACAGGGTGTGACCCACTATACACACTGGTTCCAGCCGCTCACCGAAGGTACGGCCGAAAAGCACGACTCGTTTATCGAACACGACGGCAAGGGCGGTATGCTCGAGGAGTTCAGCGGAAAGTTGCTCGTTCAGCAGGAACCCGACGCCTCGTCGTTCCCCACGGGCGGTATCCGTTCGACCTTTGAGGCGCGCGGCTACTCGGCTTGGGACCCGACTTCGCCGGTGTTCATCATGGACGACACGCTTTGCATCCCGACCGTGTTCATCAGCTACAGCGGTGAGGCGCTCGACTACAAGTCGCCGCTTTTGCGTGCCTTGCACTCCGTCAATGTGGCCGCTGT